>JANYKP010000332.1 GCA_025358195.1 Cyclobacteriaceae bacterium | reverse complement strand
TTAAAATCGAGGAGTTTACATTGGATTTGATCGCACAGTTGTTTAACCCTGACCGATTGATACGGGAGATGGCGGCCTGGGCGCTGCATCAAATCGATCCTGAAGTGTGTGAGGCTAACACGATGCGCCTGGGCTATGAGACTCACCGGGAATTAGATGCTGTCATTAAGCAGGTTGACCTGATGCTTTTTGATAAAATCCTTTTCCTAAGTTCAATTAAGATATTCAATGGTATTTCAGGGCTCAGCCTTTCATTCCTGGCAGACATTGCCGAAACAGACTTGTTAAATGAGAATGACTCCCTTTCACTGGATGAGCGGACGAACAATAATTTTTATATTGTATTTGCCGGTGAAATTGACTTTTTTGACCAAGGGGTCCATCAGGCAGTATTCAAAAAAGGACAATTTCTTGGTGAGATGCTTTCATTGTCTGGCTTTGCCAAATCAAACACGCTTTTAGCGAAAGAGAAGTCCATACTCCTCAAAATCAATAAAGACCTGTTATACGAGCTTTTAGCTGAAAATGTAAAGCTTGCGGATCGCATTTTGGATTATGTCTAAATTCTCCTAAATTTCAAGGATTTTTTAAGCTGATTCCACAAATAGCTGCAATTTCAATGATTTTTTAAACTTGAGGGGCTGTTACGGTTACAGGTTATTTTGTTTAATTTTCTGATTCTATAAAAGTCAAATGCTGAATTATTCCGTACAAACGGGAGAATTGGTTGAAGAGAACCGTCAAAGGGAGCAAGGTTTGGAACCTTTGGGTGCCAATCCGTTTCCGGGACTGCGTCCATTCAGCATTGAGGAATCACACCTGTTTTTTGGCAGGGAAGGGCAGGTAGACGAGATCCTTCTTAAGCTTTCACAGCATCGTTCAGTGACCGTAATGGGTTATTCCGGCAGCGGGAAATCCAGTCTTATGTTCTGCGGGCTTGTGCCCGAACTTTACGGCGGTTTCATGACCAAAACTGGCCCAAACTGGCAAGTAATCACCACGCGACCAGGCAATTCGCCCATCTCAAATCTTGCGGAATCGATCGTCAATCACCTCGAGGCGAGTGGCAGACTTAAACCAGAAGATAAGGTCATTCAATCCGCCATTTTCAAGTCAGTTTTGCAGAGTGGTCCTGATGGCTTAATTGAGGTGACGCGCTATCTCCAGCGTCTTGATCAGGAGAATGTATTTTTCCTAATTGATCAATTTGAAGAATTACTTCGCTATCGTGAGTTTGGTGAAGAACCGACTAACGAGTCAGCCCAATATGTAAGTCTGATACTCAATGCGGTAAGACAGAACGACACGTCCGTGTACATCGCACTTAGCATGCGGTCAGATTTCATAGGTGAATGTTCTGTATTCTCCGGACTCACAGAAATGATCAATGGCAGTAATTACCTGGTGCCTCAGATGAGTCGAGAGCAGAAGCGTTTGGCTATTGAAGGGCCAGTGGCTGTGGGAGGAGGTACCATTACTTCACGGTTGATGAAGAAGTTGCTCAGCGACATTGGTGATCACCAGGATCAATTGCCTATTATGCAGCACGCGCTCATGCGCACATGGGACTACTGGGTTGCCAACCGTGAACCGGGCGAACCAATTGATTTGCGGCATTATAACGCTATCGGAAGAATTAGTCAGGCTCTTTCCCTTCATGCCAACGAAGCATATGAAGAATTGACTTCGGGAGAAAAGGAAATTGCCGAAGAATTATTTAAGAGCCTTACTGAAAAGAACCAGGAAAATCAAGGACTTCGGAGACCCGCCAAAATAAAAGTAGTGGCCGAACTTGCAGGTGTTACCGAAGATGAGGTAATCCGCGTGGTAGAATGTTTTCGCCGCATTGGCCGTTCGTTCCTGATGCCAGGAAGCCAGGTTAATTTAAATGGATCTAGTGCGGTAGAACTTTCACATGAAAGTTTGATGCGCATTTGGACGCGTCTCTCGAATTGGGTGGAGGAGGAATTTGAATCGGCGCAATTGTACAAAAGGATTTCAAATGCGGCGGCCCTCTACCAGACTGGAAAGGCCGGCCTTTGGCGTCCGCCGGACTTGCAGCTTGCACTAAACTGGCAGAAAAAACAAAAACCTACACGCATTTGGGCGCAACGGTATGATATCGCCTTTGAGAGAGCGATCGTTTTCCTGGACACCAGCCGGATTACCTTCGAAGCAGAACTGAAGAACCAGGAAATGTTGCAGCGAAGGGCGCTGCGAAGAGCACGAGTGACTTCTGTGGTATTGGGTACTGCTGCGGTAATCGCCGTTCTCTTCATGATTTATGGATTCACGCAATCTATTGAAGCTACAAGACAACGGGATATTGCTGTGGATAAAGAGAAACAAGCCATTGAAGCCAAAGAAGAAGCTGATAAACAGAGGACTCGTGCTGAGACTCAAACCGAATTAGCGATTCTAAGACAAAAGGAACTGGAGCTTGCCAATGTCAAAGTTGGAAAAGCGCTAAAAGAGGCACAGGATGCGCGGGCGGAAGCTGAGAAAAATTTACAAGAAGCTGTACGCCAGGAAAATATAGCCATTGCATCTCAAAGACAGGAAGCGGCCGCGAAAGATGAGGCCGTGGCGCAAAAGGACATCGCACAAAAAGCAAGGGATGAAGCAAATAGGCTCTTATACCTTTCAGTGGCGCAATCCCTGGAAGCAAAGTCCGTTACCATTGAAGACGACAAGGATCTCGCAGGCATTCTCGCCATGCAGGGTTATTTATATCACACCCAGTACGGTGGCCACAAGTATGATCCCTACGTATTCAGAGGTCTTTACTATTCTATTGCAAAACTTTCAGAGAACTTTAATTACAATCAGATAAAAATACCGGGCAATTTAAAAAACAAAATGTTTGGGCTGGCGGTCTCTAAAAATGGAAGCAGCACATTTTATACCACCGGTAATGACGGTCGGATATTCAAAGGCGATTACCTAAAGCAAACGGCAGACAATCTTATCGATTTCAACCCCTATCCAAACCGTGTACTGGCCCTTAGTCTTGACGAAAAATATCTCATCAATGGCAGTGATTCATCCACCATTCAGATTTTCCATCTCGACCAGCCGGGAGAAAAACCGGAGCTGATAAAGGGCCATAAAGGTTTTATCAATGATATAAAGTTTCTCCCCGACGGTTCAGGATTTATCTCGGTTGGCTCAGACCGTACGGTTCGGTTTACCAACCACATCACGGGCCAGGGAAAAATGCTAGCCACCTTGCCATATGATGTCAAATCAATTGACATAAGCCATGATGGAAGTCTCCTGGCTGCTGTTGCAGCATCAGGCCAAGTGGTTATGATGAATCTAAAAGACAATTCATATGAATTGAAGTTTGACGAATCGATTAATCAAATACGGGTTCTCTCAGTAGCTTTTCATCCAACAAAACCAATTCTTGCATATGGAACCGAGTATTTGGATAAGACCATTAAAGAAAAGCAGGTATGGAAGGGTTCTGTGAAGCTGTATAATTATTCAACCCTTGAAGTGATGAAGGAACTTACCGGACACAATGCAGGGGTTTCCGACGTTGAGTTTAGTCCGGATGGACTTCTGCTGGCCAGCGCAGGACTCGATAAAAAGCTGCAAATGTGGGTAGTGGATCATGAGAAGGAAGACCTTCCAGTGGTCATGGACATTAACAACAGCAATGTCTGGAAGCTTGCATTCACAAAGGGTTCAGATTACTTATTAGCCTCTTGCAACAATGGAGAAATCCGCGTTTGGCAGACGGATCCAAAGATGTTGGCCGAACAGATTTGCCCCAAGCTGAAACGTAACATGACGAAGGAGGAATGGAAGATCTACGTAGGCAACGGCATTGAGCATGAATCAACATGTAAAAGTTTATTGATAAGTGACTTTTAATGGAGAAAACGGCGCGATACTTAATAACGGGACTTCTTCTTATTTCCTGCACCTTTCGAATGTATGCGCAAGGAAGTGAGTGCGACCAAAAGCTCAGTCACGCAGAGACCGAATTTAACGCAGGTCATTTTTATTCAATCCCAACGATATTGGGCGATTGTCCGGAAGGGAAATTGTCACAGGAGCAAACCGTCAGAGCCTATCTTTTATTATGTCAGGCTTATTTGATTTTAGATAATCCGTTGGCAGCAGATGACAGTTATCTGAGACTGCTGAAAGCCGATCCTGAATATGTGGCAAATGACACGCGGGACCCTATTGACATTGTCTATTTAAGTAAAAAATTTACAGCCACTCCCATTTTCACTCCCCATTTACGATTGGGTTTTAATACATCTTTTTTTCGAAGTATTTACGCCATCAACACGGAGCCTTATGGGGTTTCGATTCAAAACACCCTTCGCCTTAATGGTCAAATCGGTGGCGGCATAGACTGGAATATTAATGATAACATTAGCCTGTGCGCAGAAATTGATTTTGCGTCCAGGGCATATCGACGGGTACGCAGAGGAATTTCTCCGGGGTTTGGAGTATCCGACGAACAGACATTGTTAGCCAATCAATTCTGGTTGGACGTACCGGTGTACATAAAATATGCTGATAATAGCGATCGAAGAATCCGACCGTTTGGCTATTTCGGATTTGCCCTTAACTATTTGTTGTCGGCCAAGAACTTATTTCAATATACCGATTTTAAACCTAACGGCTCCCAATTATTGGCGGTAGATCCGAGCGAGAAGGTAACCTATCAGCGGAACCAACTGAATCGCTCCTGGCTCGTTGGTGGCGGAATAAAATATAAAATGGGGAAGGACTTTTTGTATGTGGATCTTCGCTATATGGGAGGATTATCTAACCTGGCAAGAGAAAACCAAATTTTTTATTCGGATCGGGTTCCAGAAAATGACAAAGATAAAATTGGAAATCCCGATTATTATATTGCTAAGAATGTAACTAAGTATCGGTACGTCAGTGATTTATTCCGACTTGATAACCTATCGTTGTCTTTGGGTTATATCCATCCCATTTACGATCCGCGTAAGGTTAAGAAAGCAAGAACCAAGAGCGTGTCACGTAAGATCAGAAAAGGCGGGGACGACAAATGAGATTATCACACTCCCTATTTCTTTTTGTAAGTATCTCCTTCCTGTGCAGCATGATGGGCTGTGAATCTGCTTCTTCTATAGAAGATCCGAATAAATTTTATTTCATAAAATTTTTTGGCGGCGATGGCGATCAGACCGGAGAAGACCTGGTGGCCTTGCCGGATGGAACATTTATTCTCTTTGGTACAACACGCTCGTCCGCTGTTGGGAGCAACCGTCAATGGTATTTGGCGAAAGCCGATGCAAAAGGAAATAGGATCTGGGAGAAAACATTTGGAGGGACAACCGATGAAGAAGCAACCGATATCGAGCTTACGTCGGATGGTCGCCTTGTTGCTGTTGGCAATACCTACAAGACTCCCACAGACCGGGATGTCCGGATCATGACCTTAACATTGGATGGCGATCCTCTTGACAGTGCGTTAATACCAATTCTTGATAATTCAGGAAATATTACCAAAGGAGATGAAGATGCAGCATCGGTTACAGAAACAACCGACGGCTTTATTATTGCCGGTTCTACCACCTACGTTACAGGTAAAACCGGAGGTATTTTCGGATCGAGTGACCCACGGGACGCATTGAACATTCGTGTTAAAAAGGATTTGAAACCTTATCAAAATAGCTGGCCCACAACTCAAACCTATGGCACCTTTTCAGATGATGTTTCAAAAAAGATTTATCAGGTATCCGACGGCTTTTACCTGTTTGGATTCTCTAATTCTCCTAGCTCCGGTCATACCGTTGAAAATTATAATGTGTGGTATTACAAAATTGGATTTACAGGGATAAGCTTGGGTAATAATTATCTGGGTAATCAGTCGGAGGATGAAAAACCGAGTTCAGTTTCGGTCGCACCCCCTCAATCAGGTGGTGGATATGTACTGGCGGGTATCACGTATAATCAAGCAGGTGCCGGAAGTTTTTATGTTTCACGATTGAGAAGCTCGTTGGTATTTAATGCATCTGACGATCAATTCCGAAAATCTCTTTCCACAGTGCTTGGTAGTAACCTGAATGAAAGGACATCGGTTTTCGCTTCTCAACAAAGTGGCTTCTATGTTTTGGCCAATGAGAAGAGTTTTAATGATAATCAAAACTGGATTTTGACAAAGGTCAATAATGATGGCTCTACTGCCTGGAATCTTCCCATTGTATATGGTGGGGAAGGACCCGATTCAATAGGGGCAGTCCAGGAGCTGCCGGATGGAAGACTTGTGTTAATCGGAACCATGAGAACTGGTAAATCAGACACAGGCGAACTAAAGCTGACTTTGATTAAAGTGAATCAGGACGGAAAGTTTCTAAACTAGCTTCAAAACCCGCTTTATTTGGGTTACTTTTACGGTTTCAGGGATATTCAACTTTTGTTTTTGGACAAGAACCGTATGCACCATTTTTTTGGACCTCATAAGTCTTTTTTCCTGTTATTCTCTCTTTTTCACCGCTCTGATTGTCAAGACGGCTTCACCAATCTCATTTCTAATTTTCTGCGTAACACCATTTTTTTGGCTGTGACCGATGGTCAGGTTTTTATTTTTAGAATGAAGGCTATTAAAATGACATTAGCAAGTTGAAAGCAATTCCAAAAGTCGCCTTAGTTTCTCTCCTGATTGGGTTTGCCTTTGCCTTTTTGGGCTTAACAGATGCTTACAGCGCAAACATTACCAGTAATGGAAGTGGTAATTGGAACTCGGGCGCAACTTGGTCAGGAGGTGTGGTTCCAGGACTGTCTGATGATGCATTTATAAGACCTGGCGATGTAATTACAGTAACGGTCAGCACAAGTGTCAATTCTGTCACCTTTAATAGCAACTCTTCGACAACTGGTACCTTAACGGTAAATGTGGGAGTTACTCTCACAGTTACTACAAGTATTTCTCTATTGAGCGCGTCTGGAAATAATACGGCAGCGTCAATTGCGGGTGCCGGGTCAATAACGTGCGCCACTATTATTATTGGATCTGACGGGAATCCTGGTGCGGGAACAACAAGAACATCCATTCTCACTTCAACTATTTCATCATTAACGGTTAGCGGCAATCTTACAATTGCAAGTTGGATTGGGACTGGGACTACCAGGATTATTAATTCACGCCTTAATTTAACAAGCGGCACTATCAACCTATCGGGACAACTGATAACAACCAATGAAGATCCGGTAAACACATCCACGTTTTCTAATGCTATTGCGCCCCAGACTGGTGTACTGAACTTAAGTGCAGCCTCGCCATTTAGTCTTGCTGGTTCAGGCACCAGTACCATTACGCTAAATGGAACTTCCGCTGTAGTCAATTATAATGGATCCGTAGCCCAAACTGTTCGGGCGACAACCTACACAACCCTTAAAATAAATAATACGAATGCAAGTGGAGCCACGCTTGCAGGAGCCGTGACAGTTACGACACTAACCATCGGGGATGTCAGTCCTAATTCGATATTTAATGATGGCGGGTTCCAGGTTACTTCCGTAGGCACATTAAATTTAACCTCTGGTACTTTCAATTTAGGCAGCGCCGGTACGGCTACAACATGGCCTTCTTTTGGAACGCGAAATATTTCGGCCGGTACCACCGTCAGTTATGTTGCGGGAGTGACTCAAACCGTTTCCTCTACACCGAGCTATCAAAACCTCACGCTTTCCGGTGCCGGTCAGAAAAATGCAAACGGAATAATTAATGTTGCTCAAAACCTTACCAACTCATCGGTTTTTGATATGGCGGGTTTTAGTTTAAATGTAACGGGAACAACAAGCAATACCGGAACAATCCGATTCTCAGGATCCAATGGTCTTGCCATAAATTCCGGTACGATTGAATATTATGGCGCTTCCCAAACTGTTGCCAGCGGTACATACAACAATCTTAAAATAAATCAAAGCAGCGGCGAGGCAGTTTTAGCCAATACCACAACCGTCAACGGAGTACTTACCCTTACGGCTGGAAATTTGAATATAGGATCAAACGATTTGACGATTGGTTCTGGCGGCTCCATTTCAGTAGCCTCTCCGTCTGCTTCCAAAATGATAATTGCCTCTGGTGGAAGTGAGGTTAAGAAAACATTTACATCAACAGGTTCATTCACCTTCCCGATTGGCGACAACACGGGGACACTCGAATATTCTCCTGTGACAGTGAATGTGACTTCTGCCGGTGGATTTAGTTCAGCCTACATAGGCGTTTCTGTGGCAGATGCCAAACACCCCTCCAACTTTAGCACTACACACTTCATCACCCGATATTGGAGCATAAACCAATCGGGTATTACTAGTTGTGTAGCAACCGTAACAGGCACCTATCTTACCGCAGACATTAATGGAACAGAGGCAAATACAAAAGCTGCTGTCTTGAGTGGAGCCTTTGATCAGATCACGAATCCTTGGGTAAAATATGCTGTGCTTGGCGCCAATACATTAACTGCGACAGGTGTACCTATTCCTTCCGGGCAGGTTTCAGCTTTTACCGGTATCACCGGCAATGATCCTACCGTCAGTATTTCGGGGGGCGGAGTTACTATTTGCAATGGCAGTTCGGTTTCATTAAGTACTACTGTTTCAGGCGATCCGGCTATAATTTATTCGTGGTCTCCAACGACTGGGTTAAGCGCATCTACCGTATCGAACCCAACGGCCTCACCCACAACCACTACAACGTACACGGTGACCGTCAGAGATGGTAATGGAATTGCAATAACTGCTAACACAACGATTACGGTTAACAATCTTCCAGCTGCTCCCAGTGTTACGTTTCCTCAAAACAGCTATTGCGTTGGGGCAGTCATAACTCCGCCAACGACAACAGGTACAGCACTCCAGTGGTACAGTAATGCTGGCTTAACTACAACCATAACAACTGGGAATCCTGCAACTCCTACTAACGCAGAACTTGGATTTAGTAGTGGAAGTGCCGGGGTTACCAGTGTGTATGTCACTCAAACGGTTGGCGGATGCAGAAGTGCAGCAACCACCGTGACGTTGACAATTTTCTCAAGCATAGTTGCCAGCATCGTTAGCGATGATGCCGATAATATTATTTGTACGGGAACAAATGTGAGATTTACCGCCACTCCATCCGGAGGTTCCAATTACGACTTTCGGGTCAATGGAGGGAGCGTTCAAAATGGGGCTTCAAACATCTATAATACTACAACCCTTTCGAATGGCAATCAAGTAGATGTGATCGTATCGGTGTCAGGTTGCGTTGCTACCAGTTCGACGATTACAATGACGGTGAATGCTCCTCCGACCGTTAATCCCCCTTCCAATGATGTTGTTTGCAATGGTGCGAATACATCTGCAATTAATTTTACCGGAACGGGGACAAGTTATACCTGGGTCAATAACAATGCATCCATTGGACTAGCAGCCAGCGGCAGCGGGAATATTCCTTCGTTTACAGCAACCAATTCGGGTTCTTCCCCAATCATTGCGACTGTCATTGTTACTCCCATTAACGCGACCTGTTCCGGAAACACTCAAAGTTTTACCATTACGGTAAATCCGACTCCGAGTGTAACCAGTCCATTGGATCTTGAAGTTTGTAATGGAGCAGCTACCGGTAATATCTCGTTTTCTGGAACAGCGACTGCATTCGATTGGATTAACGACATACCATCGATTGGCTTAGCAGCGAGTGGCAGCGGGAACATAGCCTCGTTTAATGCAAGCAATGCAACCTCCTCACCTGAAGTAGCAACCATAACGGTAACACCTAAGTACGGCACTTGCACGGGCGCTGTGCAGACGTTTACGATCACGGTGAACCCTACACCATCGGTGGTCGCCCCATCGAATCAAACAGTATGTCATGGAGGAATTGTTACAGCTGTAAGTTTTACAGGAACAGCCACATCCTTTAATTGGACGAATAACGATGCCTCCATTGGTCTTGCTGCCAGTGGCTCTGGGAATATAGCATCGTTTACTGCGATAAATGCTGGGGTTGCGCCCAAGGTATCAACTATTACAATTACGCCTTTTTATAGTACTTGTTCTGGTAGTACTCAAAATTTCATAATTACGGTAAACGGGTTACCGTCGACTCCGATAATCGGCACAAGTGGTAGCGTAGTCTGCGATGGGGTGGACCCTGATGTAGTGTTAACGAGCAGTGCAGCTCCGAACGCAGGGACGTATGTATGGTATAAAGGGGGCGTGGCAACGGGAGTTATAACGCAGTCGATCAACATCAATGCTCCGGCCGGCAGTGGCACCTATACAGTGGCAGTACGGTTTGCGTGGGAACCAACGTGACGCTGACCAGCAGCGCGGGGACTTCGTATCTGTGGTATAAGGGAGGAGTTAGCACGGGACTGACGACGAGTTCGATCGTGTTAACGACAAGTGCAGAGAACGGGAGCTATCAAGTACAGGTATTTGGAGCAGGTCCGACGAACTGTGCTAGTTTGCTTTCGACAGCAGAGGTAGTGACGATCAATGCCCTGCCTATCGACAAGGCAGTGAGTGCAACGACCGCGACTACGATATGTAATGGAGGGACGGTTACAGTTCGGATCACAGCATCGGAGGCAGGAATAAATTATATAGTGCAGGATCAGGCAAGTACACCGGTGAGTGTTCTCACAGCGGGCACGGGTGCGAATCTTGATATTACGACCAGTGGCTTGGGCTCGGGAGTAACGAGTTTGAAAGTAGTGGCTACCAACCCGACTACGAGTTGTGTTAGTACGCTGACCACTACGGTTGGAGTGACGGTGAATGGAATCCCGGGCACGCCAACGATCAGCAGCAGTGGCAGTACGGTTTGCGTAGGAACCAACGTGACGCTGACCAGCAGTGCGGGGACTTCGTATCTGTGGTATAAGGGAGGAGTGAGCACGGGACTGACGACGAGTTCGATCGTGTTAACGACAAGTGCAGAGAGCGGAAGCTATCAAGTACAGGTATTTGGAGCAGGTCCGACGAACTGTGCTAGTTTGCTTTCGACAGCAGAGGTAGTGACGATCAATGCCCTGCCCATCGACAAGGCAGTGAGTGCTGTAGGGTCGACTACGACATGTAGTGGAGGAACGGTTACAATTCGGATCACGGCTTCGGAGGCAGGAATAAATTATATAGTACAGGATCAGGCAAGTACACCGGTGAGTGTTCTCACGGCGGGCACGGGTGCGAACCTTGATATTACGACCAGTGGCTTGGGCTCGGGGGTAACGAGTTTGAAAGTTGTGGCTACCAACCCGACTACGACTTGTGTTCGTACGCTGACCACTACGGTTGGAGTGACGGTGAATGGAATCCCGGGCACTCCTACGATTAGCAGCAGTGGCAGTACGGTTTGCGTAGGAACCAACGTGACGCTGACCAGCAGTGCGGGGACTTCGTATCTGTGGTATAAGGGAGGAGTGAGCACCGGACTGACGACGAGTTCGATCGTGTTAATGACGAGTGCAGAGAGCGGAAGCTATCGAGTACAGGTATTTGGAGCAGGTCCGACGAACTGTGCAAGTTTGCTTTCAGCAGCAGATGTAGTGACGATCAATGCCCGTCCCATCGACAAGACAGTGAGTGCTGTAGGGTCAACCACAACATGTAATGGAGGAACGGTTACAGTACGGATCACTGCTTCGGAGGCAGGAATAAATTATATTGTACAGGATCAGGCAAGCACACCAGTGAGTATTCTCACGGCGGGCACGGGTGCCGACCTGGATATTACGACCAGCGGCCTGGGCTCGGGAGTAACGAGTTTGAAAGTTGTGGCTACCAACCCGACTACGACTTGTGTTCGTACGCTGACCAACACTGTTAGCGTGACGATTAATGCGACAGTAACCGTAGT
>JANYKP010000323.1 GCA_025358195.1 Cyclobacteriaceae bacterium | reverse complement strand
TTAGTTTCATTGGGAGTGTTATTTTATTCGGCATTATTTCATTGCAGCCAACCAAATGTTCAAAAATGAATACGTTTTTCTCCTCCATTTCATTTCTTCTTTCCTTGTTTCTACTTTCTCAATGCAGTAATAGGGCCAGGATTAATAAAGGTGACATCGAAGGAGCCCAGAAATTAATCGGTGTCGAGTTTTCAAGTCGCGAACATGACACCATGCTGAAGTACCTGAATGACAACCGGAAAGGTTATGACAGCATGCGCACAATTCAACTTGACTACGGTGTTGTCCCGGCGATTTATTTTGATCCAAAGCCGGATTATTTTCAATGGCATGTTAGAAATACATCGTCCGATTGGAAACTTCCTGAACGTGTTTTACTACCAGCTTCTGATGCGGAAATTGCATTTCTTACGGTAGCTGATTTAAGTATGTTAATTCGTACGGCCAAACTTACATCTACGCAATTGACTAAAATCTATCTCAATCGGTTGAGAAAGTATAACGACACGCTTCATGCTGTGATCACTATCACCGAGGAACTAGCCATGAAGCAAGCAGGAAAGGCAGATGAAGAAATCAAACGAGGAATTTACCGCGGTCCATTGCACGGAATTCCTTACGGCATAAAAGATCTTTTCGCTGTGCCGGGCTACAAAACAACCTGGGGAGCAGAGCCTTATAAAGAGCAAATGTTGGACGAAAAGGCGATCGTTGTAAAAAAATTGGAAGACGCAGGTGCTGTGTTGGTGGCAAAGCTTACTTCCGGTGCGTTGGCGCGGGGAGATGTATGGTTTGGCGGTAAGACCAGAAATCCTTGGGACCTGGAGCAGGGCGCAAGTGGTTCTTCTGCAGGTTCCGCATCGGCAACTGCTGCAGGGCTTGTTGGTTTTTCAATTGGGACGGAAACGCTTGGCTCTATAATTTCCCCATCCACACGCTGCGGTGTCACAGGCTTGCGGCCTACCTTCGGAAGCGTGAGCCGGTCGGGGGCTATGAGTTTGTCGTGGTCGATGGACAAGGTAGGGCCGATTTGCCGCTCGGCACAGGATTGTGCGTTGGTGTTTAATGTGATAAAGGGAACCGATCCTATAAATAAAAATGACCGTGCGGTGGTGGATTATTCCTTTTCATTTAACCCGCCCAAGGACCTGAAGCGTTATAAGATTGGATACTTCAAGAAATTGTTTGATAAAGACACCAGCAAAACGGGAACGAATAACTCGCAAAGCCTGGCATTGCTGAAAGAATTGGGAGCTGACCTGCACGAGGTTGCTCTCCCCGACACGTTTCCCTATAGTGTATTTGATATCATCTTGCGTGCGGAGGCGGGCGCATTTTTTGATGAGCTGGTCAGGGAACATAAGGACCGTGAGATGTCAGAACAAAACAAGGATTCACGCGCGAATTCATTGCGTCAGTCGCGATTCATTTCTGCTGTTGAATACCTGCAGGCCAACCGCCACAGAAAAGTGTTGATTGAGAAATTCAATAGCATGATGAAGCAATATGATTTCGTGGTGGCCCCCACTTCAGGGAAAAACCAATCACTGGCCACGAACCTGACCGGGCACCCCGCTATTGCCATACCCAATGGATTTGACAAGAAGGGCCACCCCACTTCCATCACGCTCATAGGAAATTTATATGATGAAGGCCCGATATTGGAAGCTGCCTATATTATCCAACAAGCCACGGACTACGATGAGAAGCATCCGGGGAGGTTCCTTCAGAGCGGTGGTAATCGGTAATCGGTTTGTCTGTACTGATCACCGATTACTGATTACCATTTCCACCGGACGCTTGTGCGCCATGGGTAATTTGATCATCCGCGATACCTCAATCATGTACACACCAAAGTCCTCCACCACTTTTCCAGTCAACTCATAAAATCCCCGCCCACGGAATGGATACTTGACGGCTACATTGGGGAAATGGACGGTATCAAAAACGTCTCCATGCATATCGTAGAATGTACCAAAATGCATCGGATCATTTTTCAAGGTGCGGGTGTCTTTGGTGGTCACCACATATCCTACGATACGAACTTGCTTATTGATTTTTTGCACAAGATCCCGGGCAACGGTATTGCCATCGTTGGGAGCGTTTAATAATTTGAACGGACTGCACACCGGGAACCCAAGCAACTCCAGCTCATCAAAAGCATCTTCCAGCTCATTTCGTTGCAAGACGGGTAGTGGATAGTCAGTGGGCTCCGTGTCAAACAAATCAACGGTGGTAGTGGGCTTTGTTTTGGCGTTGCTGAAAAATAGCATCGCTTCCCACAATAATTTCTGTTTGCTTTTCCCGGTAAAACGGAATGCGCCAATGCGAATAAGCAGACGCAGTTGTTCCAGTCCAATGCCGGGGGTCCTTCGCAGGAAATTATCGAGACTCTTGTACGCTCCATGCTTATTTCGTTCGAGGGGAATATGTTGTGCTAGTTTTGTTTCCAGGCTTTTCAGGTGAATGAAGCCGATGTAGATCTGACTGCCATAGATCGTAGTGAGATGCTCGCTTTGGTTGACACAAGGCGCTTCGATCGTGGCGCCGTTCATGCGGGCTTCGTGAAAGTAGAATTCCGTTCGGTA
>JANYKP010000282.1 GCA_025358195.1 Cyclobacteriaceae bacterium | reverse complement strand
TCGCGCTGGTCCAGTGCTTCCTGGAACCGATCCCGAAACTCCTTCGTCAATTCAAATTCTGTGAACTCCTTCACCTTGTTGGATGGATCGTGTTAAAAAAATAAAGTCTTCCACTGACAACTGCTCCGGGCGTTTGTTCATCAAGTCCAATCCAATCACAGCGCCGGGCAAATTTAGGTGTTTCAATGCGTTACGCAAGGTTTTCCGGCGCTTTTGAAAGGCTTGCTTCACCACGTGTTGAAAAAGTACTTCATCGCAATCCAATTTCTTGCGCTCATTTCGGGTAAGGCGTATAACTGCTGACATGACGTTCGGTGGAGGGATGAATACACCCGGAGAAACCTTAAACAAATAATGTATGTCATAAAATGCCTGTAACAGTACACTTAATATTCCATAAACCTTGTTCCCGTGACTGGAACAAATGCGATCGGCTACTTCCTTCTGGAGCATGCAAACCACCTGGTCTACCCGATCACGGTTATCCAGCACTTTAAAGAATATCTGTGAAGAGATATTGTATGGAAAATTGCCAATAATGTTGAATGACTCCTGGAATATTTCCGGCAAATTCAATTTCAAAAAATCTGCCTCTATAATTTTATTAGTCAACTCGGGGAACTCCTTCTTCAAGTGAGCCACCGATTCAAAGTCAATTTCAACTAGGCGCAAATCAATATTTTTCCTCGCCGCAAGCAAACGTGTCAGGACACCTGTACCCGGCCCTATTTCAAGCACAACCGACTGTGTATGATCGGGAAGGAGCATGGCATCAACGATCTTCCTAGCGATGTTGGTGTCTTTGAGAAAATGTTGTCCTAAGAATTTTTTGGGTCGTACCACGCTCTTAAAACTACGTGAAATCTCATGGAAACTTTACCCTTTGATGAAAAATGCTGCTCAGATTAAAGAAGTAGGCAGCAGGCAAGGGGCAGTAGGCAGTCAGGAGAGAAATTGACAGTTGACAATGGGCAGTTGACAAAATGATGCTGTTTGCCGGAGCAGGTTTGTTCTGAATGAGGAAGCTTCGGTATGCTTACGACTCCCTCCTCTACTATTGTTGCACCCAGTCCCTAGCTCCAAGTGCCCAGTGCCTAATGCCTGCTTTTATATACCTTGCATCGACTTGATAACCTATGAATCCCCCCCAAGCTGCCAACAAACCACGCATCGGCATTACCCTCGGTGATCTGAATGGCATCGGTCCCGAAGTTGTAATCAAGGCGCTGGCTGACCCCCGACTGCTCAACATTGTCACACCGGTGGTGTACGGATCCACGCGAGTGTTATCCTACTATCGCAAACTGATGGGCCTTGAGGAGCTTAACTACAGCCAGGTAAAAACGAAAGGTCAGTTTTTTCCTAAGGTGATCAATGTGGTCAATTGCTGGGAAGAAGAAATTAAAATAACACCCGGCCAACCATCCAAAGACGGAGGACGCGCCGCGCTGATGAGTTTGAAGAAAGTCGTGGAAGAAGTAAAGGAAGGGTTACTCGATGGATTCGTAACAGCGCCTATTGACAAGAATACCATTCACGGTGATGACTTTCCCTTTCGCGGCCATACGGAATATCTCACACAGACTTTTGAAGCAATGGAGAGCCTCATGTTGATGGTGGGGGAATCGTTGAAGGTTGGATTGGTCACCGAGCACGTTTCATTGAAAGAAGTTTCAGAACACATCACAAAAGAACGGGTGGAGTTAAAAATACGTCTCCTGGAGCTTTCGTTGAAGAATGACTTTCGGATTAGCAAACCAAAAATTGCTGTGCTTGGATTAAATCCTCATGCCGGTGATGAAGGTTTGATAGGTGATGAAGAAAATTTAGTCATCAAGCCCGTGATCGCCGATTTGAAAAGCAAAGGCAAACTGGTAATGGGACCTTACCCGGCTGATGGTTTCTTTGGTTCCGGTCAGCATAAGAAGTTTGACGGTATTTTAGCCATGTACCACGACCAAGGGCTTGTGCCCTTCAAATACATTGACTTTGAAAATGGGGTGAACTTTACCGCCGGCCTACCCACGGTACGCACCTCACCTGACCATGGCACTGCTTATTCCATTGCCGGGAAGAATCAGGCCGATGAAAGTTCATTACGCCAGGCCATATTCGTGGCTACCGATATTATTAAGAACCGGTTACAACAATCGAACGGGCGGTAGCCGCTGTTTAAATTCCAAAACACCCTTTCATCCTTCCTGACTTCGTCAGCGTCACGGATTGCTTAGCTTTGACTACCAAGCCTGAAATCGATGGATATCGTCACCAAAATAAAACTCAACATCCTTATTCAATTGGCGCAAGCAGATAAGAATTTCGCTAACTCCGAGCGGGAAATGATCTATCAAATCGCACGTGAGCGCACGTTTCCTGAGGAAGTTGTTAATGAGCTGATTCGTAATCCCGAGCCAATTGAGACGCTCGGGGCCCTTTCGCAGGCTCAAAAGATGGATTACCTTATGTCGTCCATCGAATTGATTTTTGCAGACCATAAAGTATTTGAAAGTGAAGTCACTTTCACCAAAAACATCGCAATTAAGCTTGGTTTTAAGAAGACCATTGTGGATTACCTGGTGGGGAATTTTGAAAAAACCACGGTGGCAGAGCTTAGAAAGAGGGCCCTTTCAGATTACATGCTCCCCTAACCTTCTACAAATTTTGGGGAATCTGAGTTTCATCCCGAGAATTCCGTGAAAATGTCGGTCAAATCCAGAAAATCCTGATAAATTTGCGCGCTTATTTTGGAAGCAATGAAGGGAGAGGATTATAAGGTAAATGTTATTGGCCTAAGCCAAAAAGCCCATCGCTTTGACTTCGAATTCGGTAAAGAGTTTTTTGAAACGTATGGCAAGGCGCTACTGGAAAATGGCCATTTTAAAGCTCAGGTCACGCTTGACAAGGGCGAAACAATGATTGAAGCCAATTTTCATATCCAGGGCAAGGCCAACCTGATTTGTGACAGAAGCCTTGAACCATTTGAATACCCAATGGACATCGATCGCAAGATCCTGTTTAAGTATGGTCAGGAAGAAAAGGAATTGAGTGATGAGATTGTACTCATCACCCGTGAGCACGTACGATTGGATGTTGGTCAATATATGTATGAGCTCATTGTTGTAAACATTCCAATGAAGCGCCTGCATCCAAAATTTCAAAATGATGATCTGGAAGAAAGTGAAATACAATTGGTTTACTCATCTCCAATTGAAGAGACAGAAAAAGAAGAGGATGCCATCGATCCGCGATGGGAAAAATTGAAAAAGTTAAAATAAAACCGTTATGCCAAATCCGAAACGAAAAACCTCGAAAACCCGCAGAGACAAGAGGAGGACCCATTACAAAGCTGTAGCAAAACAATTTGCAGTTGATCCTACAACCGGCGAGCATCACCTGCCTCACCGCGCCTTTTGGCACGAGGGAAAACTTTACTTCAAGGGTAACGTGGTGATGGAAAAAGAAGTACTGGCGTAAGCGAGTATGGAGCTTTTTCTTTTGATTAGTCACCGATCGTTTTTTGCTGATTGTAAAAAATCAGTGTAAGCGATAGCATCTCCGCCCGACTGAATACCAGCCGGGCATTTGTTTTTTAATATACACTATGAACAAAATCCGAGCAGCGATCACTGGCGTTGGGGGTTACGTACCCGACTACATTCTCACCAACAGGGAATTAGAAACCATGGTGGAAACCAACGATGAGTGGATCACTACGCGCACCGGAATAAAAGAGAGAAGAATATTAAAAGGCGAAAACCAGGGTGTATCCGTGATGGGGATTGCAGCAGTAAAAGATATGCTGAAAAAGACCAAGACAGACCCCAAAGAAATTGACCTGGTTATTTTTGCGACGGTTACCGCCGACATGACGTTTCCCGCAACCGCCAATCTCGTCGCCACCGCCGTTGGTGCTACCAATGCGTTTAGTTACGACCTGGGGGCTGCATGCTCTGGTTTTTTGTTTGCCCTTACCACCGGCGCAAGCTTCATCCAATCTGGCATGTATAAAAAAGTGGTCGTGATCGGTGGGGATAAAATGTCCGCCATCCTTGACTACACCGACCGCACAACGTGCATCATTTTTGGTGATGGGGCTGGTTGCGTACTCCTGGAGCCAACAACAGAAAATGTAGGCATCATTGATTCCATTTTGAAAAGTGATGGAACAGGTGAAAGCTATCTTCACATGAAGGCCGGCGGAAGTCGGATGCCGGCGTCGCATGAATCGGTAGACAAGCGCTTACATGCGGTTTATCAAGAGGGGTCGGCAGTTTTCAAGTTTGCGGTTACTAACATGGCGGAAGTAGCGGCGCAGATCGCTGAGCGTAATCAGCTTCAGGCAAAAGACATTCAGTGGCTTGTGCCGCATCAGGCTAACAAACGTATCATTGATGCCACCGCCAATCGCGTTGGTATTACCGAGGATAAAGTAATGATGAACATCTCGAAGTATGGGAATACCACTGCCGGCACACTTCCGCTCCTGCTTTGGGATTATGAAAAGCAATTGAAAAAAGGTGATAACTTGATTTTGGCAGCCTTCGGAGGAGGATTTACCTGGGGGGCAGTCTATGTCAAATGGGCGTATGACAGCCATTGACCCTCCTGTCAACTTGCAAATAGTTAATTCATTAGTAACTTCACGATTCATTTTTTATGGCTACGATTTCAGATTTAAGCAAGGGAAATTTTATTCGCTATAATGGCGAAATCATGCAGGTAGAAGAATTACAGCATCGCACGCCTGGCAACCTCCGTGCGTTTTATCAAATAAAAATGCGCAATATCCGGAATGGCAAGTTGGCAGAAAATCGATTCCGCCCGGGAGATGCCGTGGAATTACTACGCGTTGAGACAAAAGAATACCAGTTCCTCTATACGGACGGCGACAGCCTGGTGTGCATGGACAACGAAACCTTTGAACAAATCTATCTTGATAAAGGATTGCTTGGAGACTCGGTGAAGTATATTAAAGAAGGTGTAAAGCTGCTGATTGCCTTTGAAAATGGAACCAGTCCGATCACCGCTGAACCACCACAGCAAGTGGTGGTCAACATAACCTATACCGAACCGGGCGTACAGGGAGATACCGCAACACGTACACTAAAAAGTGCCAAGATCGAAACGGGCGCTGAAATCAGGGTACCACTCTTCATCAATAATGGAGATAATGTAAAAATTGATGCCCGTACCGGCGATTATATTGAACGTGTAAAATAATCATCATCAGGGATGAGCAAAGAACGTACTACCAAGACCAAATCCAAGCCGCTGACCAACGGCAAGTCGGAAGCACCAAAATCAAAATACGCCGAAATGAAAACTTCAGAAATACGTGACCTCATTGACTTCATATCCCAATCGGGTCTGAATGAAGTCAATATTGAGACAAAGGAACTTAAGCTGCATGTCAAACGCGAGCCAGACCAGAAGGTAATGAAATCTTCACCGGCACCCACCATGATGACCATGCAAGCTGCACCCGCAGTGACACAGGTAATGCCCGCTGCAGTACCCAGACCAGAGAAACCTGCAAGTGTCGCAAAGACTACAGTTGAGATCAAATCACCCATGATCGGAACGTTCTATCGCTCTGCCAACCCCGACACACCTCCTTTCATCTCCGTGGGAGATAAAGTTTCGAAGGGACAAACGGTGTGTATTATTGAAGCAATGAAGCTTTTCAATGAAATTGAATCCGAAGTTTCCGGCACTGTGGTGAAAGCCATGATTGAAAATTCTTCTCCGGTAGAATACGACCAGATACTGTTTGTTGTTGAACCTGATTAATTTGATTCCGGATTCTATCCCGATAGCTTATCGGCACCAGACGCTACGATTGGAATCTGATCGTTATCCTGATCTAACCTATGTTTAAAAAAATATTAATAGCGAATCGAGGAGAAATTGCATTGCGGGTCATTCGTACCTGCAAGGAGATGGACATTAAGACGGTAGCCGTTTATTCGACGGCCGACCGCGAAAGCCTGCATGTCCGCTTCGCAGATGAGGCTGTCTGTATTGGCGCGGCCCCCAGCAAAGAATCGTATTTGAACATACCCCGTATTATTTCTGCAGCCGAAATTACCAATGCCGATGCCATCCATCCAGGTTATGGCTTTTTATCCGAGCGGGCAGAATTCTCGGCAGTGTGCCATGAATATGGCATCAAGTTCATTGGTCCTACGCCAGCCATGATTGAGGCCATGGGCGATAAAGCGACCGCCAAAGACACCATGAGAAAAGCCGGTGTGCCGATAATCCCCGGTTCGGATGGACTACTGTCTTCGATTGAAGAAGGTCTGAAGATCGCCAGGGAAATCAAGTATCCGGTGATCGTGAAAGCGACCGCAGGCGGTGGCGGTAAAGGGATGCGTATCATCAGCGAAGAATCTGAATTCAAGAAGGCCTGGGATGACGCCAAGCGCGAAGCAGGGGCCTCCTTCGGAAATGATGGCTTGTACCTTGAAAAATTTGTTGAAGAGCCTCGTCACATCGAAATCCAATTGGTGGGCGATCAGTACGGTAAGGCCTGCCACTTGTCAGAAAGGGATTGTTCCATTCAGCGCAGGCATCAGAAACTAGTGGAGGAGACGCCCTCGCCTATCGTGAACCAGGAACTTCGCGAGCGTATGGGCGAAGCGGCCATCAAGGGTGCAAAGGCCATCAACTATGAAGGTGTCGGAACGATCGAGTTCCTCGTGGACAAACACGGAGACTTTTATTTCATGGAGATGAATACGCGCATCCAGGTCGAACATCCGATCACTGAAGAGGTGACGGACTATGATCTCATTAAAGAGCAAATCAAAGTGGCGGCCGGCGTACCAATTTCAGGCCGGAACTATTTTCCGAACCTGTTCGCCATGGAGTGCCGGATCAATGCAGAAGATCCTGCCCACGGGTTCCGGCCTTCTCCAGGAAAAATTATTAATCTCCACTTGCCCGGAGGTCACGGCGTGCGCGTGGACAGTCACGTATATGCAGGCTACACCATTCCACCCAATTATGATTCGATGATTGCTAAACTCATTACCACAGGTCAGTCGCGGGAGGAAGTAATTACCAGAATGAAACGAGCGCTCAGTGAATTTGTAATAGAAGGTGTAAAGACCACCATACCATTCCACCTCGCGTTGATGGATAATGCTGTCTTCCGTTCAGGGAAGTTCACTACGAATTTTTTGGAAACGTCTTTTGATTTTTCAAAGTTGAAGTGATTTACCACAGATTCTAAAATACCGTTTCATAAAAAGGCCCCGATAAAATCGAGGCCCATTTCATTTCCATAAATGTTTAGACTAAGGAAACACAAATATTAAACATACTGGTTAAGCATCACCGGCATCACCAGCATTAAAATATCTTCGTTTGCATCTTTCTCCACCGGCAGAATAACACCGGCTTTATTCGGCGCTGACATGCTTAACTTAATCTGATCGGTGTCGAGATTGCTGAGCATTTCGATCATAAACCGGGCATTGAAACCAATTTCAATATCTTCTCCTTCGTGCTCGCATGACAGGCGCTCGTTGGCTTCATTTGAAAAATCCAAATCCTCGGCCGACACCTGAAGTTCGCTTCCGGTAATCTTTAACCGGACCTGGTGGGTCGTCTTATTGGCATAAATTGAGATCCGCTTAAGGGAGCTGAGAAAATCTCCACGGTTGATCGTCATTTTGATCGTGCTGGAAGTCGGGATTACATTTTCATAATCAGGGAATCGTTCATCGATGAGCCGGCAAATCATGCGGATACTTCCAAATTTAAAGAACGCGTTGGCGGTGTTGAAATCGATCGTGACGTCAGTGTTCTCCGAAGGAAGTGTTGACTTCAGCAAGTTCAGGGCTTTGCGCGGAATGATAATGGTGTTGCCGCTTTCAGACTTCACATCCGCTCGCCGGTAGCGCACGAGTCGATGTCCATCCGTGGCAACAAAGGTTGTGTTTTTCTCTCCAAGGTTTACGTAAACACCGGTCATGGCAGGACGTAGTTCATCGTTACTGGTGGCGAAGATGGTATTGTTAATGGCCCGCGACAGTACATCCGAAGATATCGACGCCGAGAAATCGTTGCTAACGGAAGGAACTTTTGGAAAATCCGTGGCATTCTCACCAGAAAGTTTATAGCGACCATTGTCAGAACTCAATTCAATGCTGTACGTTGATTCATCGATCGAAAAAGTCACAGGTTGATCAGGAAGATTCTTCAGGGTATCCAGCAGAATGCGGGCAGGAACGGCGATGTTACCCCGCTCCTTCGATTCCACGGTGATCTCGGTGATCATAGAGGTTTGCAGGTCAGAAGCCGTCACGGTCAGGTGATTCTTGTCAATTTCAAATAGGAAGTTCTCGAGAATGGGAACGACCGGGTTGGTGGTGATCACCCCGTTGATATA
>JANYKP010000248.1 GCA_025358195.1 Cyclobacteriaceae bacterium | reverse complement strand
GACAATTTCTTGGTGAGATGCTTTCATTGTCTGGCTTTGCCAAATCAAACACGCTTTTAGCGAAAGAGAAGTCCATACTCCTCAAAATCAATAAAGACCTGTTGATCAGAAATTTAAGGACGAGTTTTTCATCCAGTTCGATTCTTGGATAGAAAACTTCCAGTTTTTTGATTCGATCCTGTTCCGAAAGTTCATCCAGCACGGGGATGACCCGCTCTTTTAATTGCTCGGATAAGAATACGTCCAGCAATTCAATGGCAAATGCTGTTCCTTCAACCGTACCACTTTCAATGTTCTCCTTTACCAATTGAATAGATCGAGTGTCATGTAACATTGCCATGAGCATATACACATGATCAATATCATTGGAAATTTCAGCGCGCACAGCCTCCTTGACTTCCTTTGCGAAACCTTCATTTCCGAGTTCGGCGACAGCGCTTAAGTTCCAACTGATGTCACCGATGTCATTTTCAATGGCAAACTTGATTCTGGATATCTGCGATATTCCAGCTTTAAAACCGGCTTCACCCATTGCCAATAATACCTTTGAAACTACTACCTTATCAGGATAATCAATTTTATTCCACAAAAGATCTTTACCTCGCTGACCGCCTATCCTGCCAATAATTTGCACAATTCGAATCAATATTTGAGTTGATTGTCCTGATCGGTAAAACGAACTTTCAAGCTGGCTTAGCGCCTTCCCGCCGATCAGTACCAGTGCGCTCATGGCCTGGTTACTATAAATCGGATCGTTCAGATTTTCAATTAAGGCAAGGATTACCTCGGGGCTATTCTTTTTTATTGAGGTCTTAATTGCTGTATACCTCACCTTTGGTTCCGGATCATTCAACAACTCAATTAGGAAAGACGTGTTCTCATCGCTGGACGTATGCAGCAAAAGTTCTGCTGCATATTGGCGATCACCGGCTTCGTGCGAGCGGGTAAGACGCAAAATCCTTGATTTTGTTATATCGCCACCACTGTTGATAATCAATTCCAATTCACCTTTGGTCAAAAGATTCTTGTCCGAAACATCGGACTTCCCACGGTCATAGCGTATCACATAACGATCTGACACTGAAAGCCCCTTCATTTCATTCATCTTTCGTTGGGCATATTCACGCGTCTCTTCCTTTCCATTCCGGATCAAACTATTAATCCATTGGCTCATATTAGTTGGATTAATCTTTTCCAAAAGCTTGTATGAAAAAACTGCAATACCCGGCTTCTCATTTAACAAACGTGCTTCCAGCTTTTGAGTTATCTGTCCGTACCCGATTTCAAGTTTTTCTGTCGATGACTCGGCCGTCTCCAACTTCGACCGGATTTTTGCTTTATAGCCAGTGTATAATTTGCGGATAACAAGAAAATATAAACCGATCAAAGCGCCAATGAGGATGGGCATCCAGACAATTTTAAAGAAGGGCAGGGTGGCAAATACGAATATGAGAATCCCTGCGGTAAACCGACCCGTTTCGTTAACCACGCCCTCCACCTTTGACTGAATACCGAATCGGTATCGATTGTCGATTGGTATGAATAGTAACTTGAACATAGGGTTCTCCAACGAGTCACGGATCATATTGTTGAAGAGTCGGATTAGGGCGATGAACAAAAAGAAATAAATGAAACTCGTTGGCGCCATCTCCGGTGTATAACCAAAAACGAGACCAGTGAAACTGGCGCTGATGGCAAATACACCCACTACAATGGGCAGCAACATGAGCGCAATCCGGATTCCATAATTGCTTATGAGCTTGTCATTGACAAATGTCTGCATGATAAAGCTAAGGCCATAAATAGCCCCGTTGAAGTAAGCAAGGAAGTTGGTCAACTCCCGCTGATTGGGATATTGGACTTTGATAAGTTCCTGAAAAGTAAACTGACCGAAAATCAACGTCACCATGGAAATAACGAGAAACAACGATAAGAGCTTGGTGTATGGATCAGTAAGCACTTTAGTCATACTGGTTTCCTTGATAACAGAGGCATCAAATTCCTTGGGGTCATTCTTAATGAGGGGAAATTTGTATGAAATAACTATGAAATGAACAGCGGATACCATAATGCTTAAACAGCATATTATCAAGTAGTTATCGGTTGATGGGAAGAAACTAGCTGTAATTGGAATCAAGATGTTGGCAAGAATCACTGCAATTAATTGCCCTGTATCAATCCAGCCAATTATCCGCTTGGATTGCTTAAAGTTGAAAAGTCTTCCAAAGATTCCCCAATAGCTCAACAGCAAAATGGCCGTAATAGGACCTGTCATGCAAAACATGAAGAAAATGATTGGCTTTTTATATTCCACAGGGCCATAATGGTAGCCTACGTAAAAGAATGCCGTAATCGCCACGACAAAGAGAATCGAGAACGTCGTGAGGTTTGAAAACTTAATTCTGTTTTGGACGAAGGAAAATAATAAGGTAGCAACTATGCCGAGGACACCCGATACCAGGAACGCCTTGTTTAACTCGCCACCCAGGGTACTCAGGAAGAGTGATTCTGCGACAACGCTATAGGTCGCAAAGAAAATACCCATAAAGAATCCTGCACCAAGCATGAGCATGACCTGAAGGCGCTCTTCGGGACGTACATTCAAAAAAGCCAGCAGTGACTCAAACATGGTAGAAAGTTACGTTGTTCAAAAGACAAATAAAAAAACCGGCCTTTAAGGTCGGTTCATTCTTACAGCAAGGCTGCATTATTTTACTTATTCTTGCCCGCGATCGAGTCTTTCTTGGCAAGATTTATAGCTTGTTCGGATTTATATAATTCGTTTAAACCGCTAATTACATCCTTGCTGATATTCAAGGTCTCACCTCCGAATAATAAATCACTCGTTGCATCATACTTCAACACCACTTGCAGACCTTTTTCTTGTCCATATTTTTTTAAATAGGAAGTCACGCGATTGTAAAGGTCCTTGGTCATCTTTTCCTGCTCCATCTGCATTTCCTGAGAAAGGCTCTCCTGGTACAATTGAAGATTCTGCCTCTTCTTTCCTAAATCCTCTTCCACGGCACGCGCCTGACCCATCGTAAGGGTGCTGGCATTTCGTTGGTAAGATTCAAATTCGTTTTGCAAGCTTTGGGCACGGCCTTGTAAATCCTGGTCCAATTTCTTGCCCTTGGATTCCAATCGTTCTTTGCCCGCCTTAAAATAATCGTAATATTTTAATACGGAATCTGAATTGATATAAGCAATTTTCAGGTCCTGGGTAGCGGATGAATTCGAGCTTTTGAGATTCTCGGATCCTGAAAAGTGCAGGTAATAAAGTCCGGCGACAGCCAAAAGCAATATTGCGTTCAATGCAAGGGATAGATTTTTCATAATGGATTAATTGGGCCGCAAATATAATTGGAATAAGGAATTACTGCTTATACCACTCGGCATACATGGGATAATTTCGAGCGGTTCTGAGAATCACCTCTTTCATTTCAGGCCCTATATCCTTTATTCTTTTGGCTGGTGTGCCTGCATAAATACTTCCAGGCTCAACCCGTGTTCCTGGCAAAACAACAGCCCCTGCCGCAATTACTGATTCCGTGCCAATAACGGCATCATCCATCACAATGGCTCCCATTCCTATAAGGACATTATCTTCCACCGTGCAACCATGGACAATTGCATTGTGGGCGATCGAAACATTGCTTCCAATGACCGTTTTTGCCTTTTGATAGGTGCAGTGAATGATGGCCCCATCTTGAACGTTCGTATTATCGCCAATTGTAATAGCGTGAACATCTCCCCGGATGATCGCATTGAACCAAATCGTACATCGATCACCCATTTTGACCTCTCCCACTACCACAGCATTGTCGGCCAGGAAACAGTCTTTACCAAATTCAGGAGTATATCCACGTAAGGATTTTATGATCGCCATATCCAAAACTACACTCAAAATTAAAAATTAGTGACTGACAAGATGTCACGATTGGTTAGAAAATTCTAAATTTGCAGTCTCAAAAAGTGAAAATGAAGGAATTGATTGAGGATTTGAGCATTCTGACAGTGGAGCAGCGCCAGGAGACACCGAAAATAACCGGCGTGAGGAGCTCTGGCAAACCAAAGAAGCTTTACATCGAGAGTTATGGTTGTCAAATGAATTTTTCGGACAGTGAAATCGTGGCATCAATTTTACAAAAGGAAGGATTTGATACTACATCGGAAATTACAGAGGCTGATGTGGTCTTTTTGAACACGTGTTCAATTCGCGAAAAAGCGGAGCAAACTGTTCGCAACCGGCTCATGCATATTAACGGATTAAAAAAGCATAAACCTGAATTGATGGTGGGTGTCCTGGGCTGCATGGCTGAACGACTGAAGGCTAAGTTTCTGGAAGAAGAGAAAATTGTGGACTTGGTAGCCGGCCCAGACGCTTACCGCGATTTGCCACAACTTCTGGCACAAGTAGAAGAAGGCGACAAAGCTGTCAATACATTTTTATCGAGAGAGGAAACGTATGCCGATATAAGTCCAATTAGATTAAACTCGAACGGTGTCACCGCCTTTATCTCGATTATGCGCGGTTGCGACAATATGTGTTCCTTCTGCGTGGTACCTTTTACAAGGGGTCGGGAACGCAGCAGGGATCCTAAGTCAATTGTCGCGGAAGCCAAGGACTTATTTGAAAAAGGATATCGTGAAATAACATTGCTGGGCCAGAATGTGGACTCCTTTAAATGGAGTCCGGATGAGAACAATAAAGCTCGGCTGGAAAAGACGGAGGTACGCGAGGTGATCACCTTTTCTCAGCTTCTGGAGAAAGTTGCCAACATTCATCCAGACTTACGCATACGGTTCTCCACCTCACACCCCAAGGATATAACAGATGACGTGCTTCACACAATGGCCCGCTATGACAATATCTGCAAATACATACATCTTCCTGTCCAAAGTGGTAATTCGAACGTATTAGAACGAATGAATCGGGGTTATTCACGCGAATGGTACCTGGAAAAAATTAATCGCATTCGTGAAATCCTTGGAATTGAATGCGGTATTTCCTCTGATATGATTGCTGGTTTCTGTGGGGAGACCGAGGAGGAGCATCAGGAGACCGTTTCGTTGATGGACCACGTGAAGTACGATTTCGCTTATATGTTTATGTATTCTGAAAGACCTGGTACACTGGCCGAGAAAAAATTTAAAGATGATGTGCCGGATGCGGTGAAACAGCGAAGACTTGAAAAGATCATTCAAAAACAGAACCAACATTCGCTTGAACGCTATCAACGCGACATTGGAAAAACCTACAAGGTGCTGATTGAGGGTTACTCCAAACGCTCCGACAATTTTCTTCAGGGAAGAAACTCTGCGAACAAGGTTATCATTTTCCCAAAAGAAAATAAAACGAAGGGTCAGTACGTCAATGTCAAGGTGGAAACTTGCTCGAAAGCAACCTTATTAGGAAAAATTATATAAAGGAAAAATGGCAATTACGGAAAATGATATTCAAAGTGTAAAGCAACGATTTGGAATCATCGGCAATGCACCGATGCTTAATAATGCAGTGCGGGTGGCCATGCAGGTTGCTCCCACTGAAATGTCTGTATTGATTACCGGTGAGAGTGGCAGCGGCAAAGAATCCTTTTCAAAGATCATTCATTCACTCAGCCCCCGGAAACATGGCCAGTTTATTGCTATCAACTGTGGTTCTATACCGGAGGGAACTATTGATTCCGAACTCTTTGGCCATGAAAAGGGCTCGTTCACCGGGGCCCATGAATCCCGCAAAGGCTATTTTGAAGTAACGAATGGAGGCACCATTTTTCTCGATGAAATCGGCGAGATGCCCCTCGGTACACAGGCGCGTTTATTACGTGTGTTGGAGAATGGCGAATTCATAAAAGTGGGTTCGTCCAAAGTATTGAAGACAGATGTTCGTGTGGTGGCCGCAACCAATGTTAATCTCATGCACAAAGTGGAAAATAGCAAATTCCGCGAAGATCTTTACTACCGTCTTAACAGTGTCCCGATTTTCGTACCACCCTTGCGCGAGCGGGGCAAGGACCAGGAATTGTTATTTAGAAAATTTGCATCCGATTTTGCAGAACGATATAAAGTGAAACCCATTTCCTTGACAGAGGAAGCAAAAGAAGTTTTGTTAAAATACAGGTTTCCGGGAAACATCCGTCAGCTTAAAAATCTGGTCGATCAGATTTCTGTCCTTTCTACCGAAACAAAGGAAATAAATGCTGAAGTCCTGCAGAGTTATTTGCCCAACCAAACGAGTCTGCCTGCCTTGTACAAAGACGTTGCCGGCCAGGACCTATCCGAGCGTGAGATCCTTTACAAAGTTTTATTTGATATGCGTAAAGATGTGAATGAGCTGAAGCGCATTGTTCTTGAAAGCGTCGGAAATCCGTTAAACGCCGCGCAGATAGTAAAGGAGAATCCGCACTTATTTGCCGAGGTGCAGCCCGAGCGGTCAATCTCACGTGAACCGGTCGTACTCAATCTCAATGGCAATGGAAAACCTTCCGAAGAGGCAGCAGCCGAAGTTCAGGACATTAGTCATGAGGCAGAAGATGATTCACTTTCCATTGAAAAGAAAGAAAAAGAGTTGATCATGCGGGCGCTGCGCAAGAATAATAATAAACGGAAATATGCAGCACGGGATTTGGGAATTTCAGAGCGGACACTCTATCGCAAAATCAAAGAATACGAGCTTGAAAGTTAAGATTATAATCGTTGCTATACTGGCCTTCATCACGGTGGAGAGTTGCAGTGTTTATTCCCTTTCTGGTGTGGCCACCACTGCAAAAACGATGGCCATTGATCCGTTCTTTAACAATACGGATCTGGCTCCAGCCAATTTAGGCCCCACCTTTACAAACAAACTTAAAGACTACTACCAGCAGAACTCGGGTCTTCGCGTGATCCCGGAAAATGCTGAATTGCACATTGAAGGTGTTATCTCCGATTACCGGATAAACAATATAGCTCCAGTATCTACAGGCAACCCAAATGATCCCAATACAGCAGCCCTTTCCAGGCTTACTATCGGTGTCAAAGTCACCTATGAAGACAACATTGAGCCTAAGAATGGTTTCAAAGACAGAACGTTCAGCTTCTACAAAGATTTCGACAACAACTTGAATTTCACCACTGTTCAGGAGGACCTGGAAAAGAAGATATTTGATCAGATATTGATTGATATCTTCAATGCGACCGTGGCAACCTGGTAGTTTTCAGTGATTTGTGGACTCCCATTTTTTCCATTAGATTTACTATTCAACGTTATTTTATCAATGGATTCTGCTGGCTTCCGGTTGTTGACAAAAAACTTTACAAACCTGACGGAAGAAGAATGTATCCAGTTGCAGAAGCTCGCGAGAGAGCACCCTTACAGCCAGCTTATTCACCTCATACATTCGAGAGCGGCCCAGGACCTGCGCCATCCGGACAAAGCTGAATTGCTAAATCAAAGTGCTGTGTACTCCAGCGACCGCAGTGTTTTGAAGTGGGTCATGACAACGGCCCGCGAGGAACGAATTGCAGCGCCAGGAATTCCTGACGCTTTAAGAGACAGGAGAATTGAAGCCCCGGTGAGCGTCGTTCCGGCAATTGCTAA
>JANYKP010000215.1 GCA_025358195.1 Cyclobacteriaceae bacterium | reverse complement strand
GATATCCACGTTTTTGGACAGCGCACCCACTACTGTAGGCGTTAATGGCGAAACGGAGGCACATTTCCAGTTTGAAGTAGCCGAAAGACTCACCACGTAGGGGCTTCCTGAACCGCTTGGGGTAGCAAATATGTGACTCGGATTATTCAAGGTACCCGTAACGATGTTATTGGATGAACTCACATCACCAAAATTCCATGACCAGGAGGTCACTGAAGCTGTGGGATCCCCAACCGTGGTAGTCGAATTAAATTGGATGTCCTGACCCGCGCACTGGGCAGAACCGGTCGGAGCATTGTTTGTCAGCGGGAACGTGTTCCACGTAAATCCCGCCACGGGGTTAGGAGAAATCCGGATGATTTGGTAAGAAGAACTTTGGCAAGGCGAATTGTTATCCTGATAGGTGTACACAATCTTGATATCGCGATAGTTATTATTCAACAATGTTGGATCGAGCAAGGCCGTTCCGTTTAGATTGTCCGTAAAGCCAGTGGAGGGGAGAATAGTGGAGGTATTGGCATCCAACAACATAAAGGTTCCCACCGAAGAGCCTGCAGAAGCTGCCGGATAGCCGTTGATATCAATTTTACCACCCGCCTTGCAGAAAATAGGAGTTCCCTTATTACTTGCTCCGCCCGAGCCAACCGGATTCAAAGGGTCGCTGATATCCAGGCTTGACTCATTTGATTGCCCGACTTCAACCAACGGGATTGCCGGCACAAAAAATTCTACTGGTTGCTTCAAGGGGATCTGTAACAATGAGTTCGCGATACTCTGGTAGTTCGCTGTAAACTCCACGATCCCCAATGAACCGCCCTTCCAATAGAAATTATTTTGCGCGGTGGCACTGGATTTAAAGTTATCGTAGGGATCAATCGTTATGGCCCCTCCTGAAACAGATTTGGCATTTAAAATGGTCGCGTTATCGAATGTGTAGTTATAATAGTTTGTACCGGAGAAATTGAACGCGACCGTCGAACCTTTGACGGCTAGATTTGCCAGCAGATTTTTCCAGGCCGTTCCGTTTATTATTTGAGTGGGTGCGGCATAAGGAGGGATATCAGCAGCAAGGTCGATCATAAGGTATCCACTCAGATTATCGTACTTAATCAATTTTGTACCTGCAACGGTGTTGGCAGTAGCTGCTGCCGGGAAATTTGTATTGACCGCACAATAATTTGTTGACAGCCCCTTAATCGCTGTAGCATGATTATAGACTGTATATTGTTCTTCATTTTCAGAAATGCATCCATTGTTGTCCGTATGAGTGACGGCGATGTTGAAGGGTATACCCAATGTGACGGCCCCAAGATTCAGGAAGTTTACGTTCACGCCTGAACCACTGAATGAATTCAGACCATAATCACCTGCAGGAGGCAGCGGTATTAACTCCACTGCGTTCTGAATTGGCAAAGCCGGATCATCGTAGTTATCCGGGATCACCGTTACGACAGGATTGCCATTAAGCACCCGCGTTGGGAAAATTTTTGTGAAATAACTATTGGTAAAATTTATCCCCGCGGCGTCAAATGAACTCAGTAAAGCAACAGGGGCATTATCCGGAACTTCAGTTGTAAACGCGTTGCCTCCAAGTCGTACGATGGATTTACCAGCGACGGTAGTGGTGGTGAGCACACGTAATCCCGAAATCGTGATGTTATCCAAACTTAATCCAGTTCCCGAATTTTTAAACTTCACAGTCAAAATGTTATTACCCAGGAAACCCAGCTGTCCGCTGCCCCCAACGAAATCAGCGCCAGAAAGCGTTATCGAACCATAAACGGGCAGACCCGCTCCGTCCAAAGAAATATCAAACTGAAAGCCGGCCGGCAACACCAGGTTAAACGTCTGATCGTCTGTTGGTGACAGGCAGGTCACACAAGCGAATTCATTCATGCCAGACCCTTCAATGATGACGATCGGGGCATTCAATATTTGATAACTATTCTTACAAACAATAACGGATGGTTTGTTTACGGTCAATCCGGCGGGAGCGGTTGCAGGCGTTACGAATTGCAACGTGGGACCAGGATCTCCAACACCAAAACCCGAAGCTGAATAACCTTGCCCTGTAATTGCACTTGCATTTGTGGTTAACGTTAAAGAAGTATTGCTGGTGATTGACCTTATGTTACCGATTGGGATCGTACCGCCAGCATTAAATATGGTTCGTCCAACTGCCAGTTCAGTAGTAAAGAAGGTCCCTGAACCGGTCACCACCGCTGACGTTGCTGTAGCCGTGATCGTCCCGGTTTTTA
>JANYKP010000210.1 GCA_025358195.1 Cyclobacteriaceae bacterium | reverse complement strand
CCTTATATTCCGGAGCTTGAGATCCAGATGTTTTGAATAGATAACGGTATTTTTGTGTTGGTTCTCATTTTGTAAACTTTATTTACCTTTGCTACGCACATGAGAGTAATCGCCAAAAGTACGCTCCGGGCATTTTGGGAAAAACACGGAGATGCAGAAGTGCCACTAAAAACTTGGTACATGATTGTAGAGAGGGCTGATTGGAAAGACACTCATGAGGTAAAAAAAATTTATACTGATGCAAGTGTGATTGGTAACAACCGGGTAGTATTTAATATTAAGGGAAACCGGTATAGAATTGTCGTGTACGTAATCTTCAAGTTAAGAAAAGTATTTATCCGATTTGTGGGGTCGCATCAACAGTATGATAAAATTGACGCAAAAAATATTTAGTTATGAACATTAAGCCTATTCGCACAGAAAAGGACTACCGGGCGACCCTGAAGCGCTTGGATGAGCTCATCGCGCTTGATCCGAAAGAAGGAACAACCGCCTTTGATGAATTGGATTTGATTTCCACCCTCGTGGAATCTTATGAAAACATCCATTACCCCATTGATGCGCCCGACCCGGTCAAGGCAATTCAATACATCATGGAGGAGAAGGGACTTAGCCAAAAAGATTTGGTAAAGTATTTCAATGGGAGCAAGGGACTTGTATCTTCTTTCCTAAGCGGTAAACGGGAACTTTCTAAAAGCGTAATCAAGGCGCTCCATCACGGGCTTGGGATTCCGTATGAGATTTTGATGGGATGATCTTTTGGATAAGTAAATGAAACTGGGCGACTGGTTCTCAAAAATATCTACATCATCATAATCTGGGTTGAATCCGCGTCCTCGAATTATTGATTTTCTTAATTCAGCATCTTTTCTGTTATAATTTACCCAAAAACAAAAGTTTTACTTGATTTGGCATAAGACCATAGTTCAAATCGCATTAGCTTCAGAGGTAAAAGTGACAAGATGTGTGCTCCCAAGCATTCATCCAGTTCAGAGTATTATTTGACCAAATTTATTCTTTTTTAGTGTCAGTTAGGACCGAATGGTTGAAAAAGAATTCTTCAAATTTTTCGCGATTCTGCTAATGCACATCTGAGACTAATCCTAATGCAAACTCTTCCAAATCAAATCCTTCAACTCTGAAATCCCCTGATTGGTAACCGAAGAAATGAAGGAAAATGGCAAGTCGGGAGGAAGCTCTTTTGTGATGGCTGCTTTCAGTTCGTCATCCAGCAGGTCAGACTTTGAAATGGCGAGGAGTCGCTTCTTGTCGAGCAATTCGGGATTGTATTGCTTGAGTTCGTTCAGCAGAATATCAAATTCTTTTTTGATATCACCCGAATCAGCAGGTACCAAAAATAGTAACAGTGAGTTTCGTTCAACGTGGCGAAGAAACCGGATACCCAGTCCTTTACCTTCCGAAGCCCCTTCAATGATACCGGGGATATCGGCCATCACAAATGAAAGGTTGTCGCGGTACTGCACTACGCCGAGATTGGGTGTGAGTGTAGTGAAAGCATAGTCCGCAATCTTGGGTTTGGCAGCAGAGACTACAGAAAGCAATGTTGATTTTCCTGCATTGGGAAATCCAACCAAACCGACATCCGCCAGCAGTTTGAGTTCAAGAATGATCCACTCCTCTTTTCCAGCCTCACCGGGCTGCGCATACCGGGGCGCCTGCTGGGTAGAGGTTGCGAAAAAAGCATTTCCTTTTCCGCCGCGTCCACCAGGTGTCAGAATTACTTCCTCACCGTCCTTATTTATTTCACATATAAATTCATTCGTATCGGCGTGCCGGGCTACCGTTCCCAACGGAACTTCGATGATCTCATCCTTGCCGTCGGCACCCGTACGATCCTGGCCTTCACCGCCCCCTCCATTTTCTGCATTGATATGTTTCCTGAACTTCAGGTGAAGCAACGTCCAGAGATTGGTGCTTCCTTTGAGAATGATATGACCACCATGACCACCGTCGCCGCCGTCCGGGCCACCCTTCTCCACAAATTTTTCACGATGAAAATGCAAACAGCCCGCGCCACCGTTACCGGAGCGTGAACGGAATTTTACATAATCGATGAAGTTAGGATTGGACATGAGAAATTACGAATGACGATTAGGGTGGAGTTCTGAAATCAACTCACCGTATCGATGACTCCACAAATGTTCTTGAAAATATCCTCGACCGCTCCAATTCCATTCACGGTATTCAGTCTTCCCTGATTCTTGTAAAACGGGAGCACGTGAATGGTTTTGCCGAAATATTCGGTGATGCGCTTGTTGAGTTTTTCCTCTTCATCGTCTGCGCGGCTTTCGGTAGTCCTGCGTTTAGCGATGCGGCTGCGCAATTCGCCCTCGGTCACATCCAAAGCAATCACATGGTGAATTGCCGTTCCATTTTCCTTCAAGAACTTATCAAGTGCTTCAGCTTGTGGCACTGTACGCGGGAAGCCATCAAACAAGAAGCCCTTCGCCTTTGGATTTTTATCGAGTTCCTCTTTCAGCATGGCAATTGTAATATCATCGGGCACGAGCGCCCCGCTATTCATGATCTCTTTTACCCGTTTGCCCAGCGGCGTATCGTTCTTGGTGTGCCAGCGAAAAAGATCACCGGTTGAAATATGAATAAAGCCGTATTTCTGAATGAGCTTATCGCTTTGCGTGCCTTTGCCGGCACCAGGAGGGCCAAAGAGGACGATGTTGATCATGGCGGTAGTCTTTTTAGATAAGTGTAAAAGCTTCCCAAGATAGTTTACACCCAGTCTCTGTCCAAATTGAAGTCGACAGTTGACAAACGTCAATTAACAAAAGTTTGTCAATTGTTTAATTGTCAATTGTCAATTAATTCCAGTTGTTGCGATGGAGCTTATTTTTCAGAAGAAGGTAATACTTGTTTATAGATATCACGAAGGTTGCGCCCAAGCCCGTCATAATCCAGGCCATAGCCGAGAACGAATTCATTATCAAGTTCAAAGCCCACATATTTCACCTCGATATTTTTTTCGCGTGCACTTTGCTTGCGCAGCAGGGCGACCGCCTCAACGGACTTGGCTCCACGGCCTTTCAAGTCTTCCATGATCTTTTGCAAGGTAAGGCCGCTGTCAACGATGTCTTCGACGATAATAATATCGAGTCCAAAAAGACTTTCGTCATGGCCAATGAGGGTCTTGAGTTGACCGGTGCTAGCGGTGCCGGAATAGGACGAAATTTTTACGAATGAAACCCGGCAGAGGACGGTGATATCTTTCAACAGATCCGAAGCAAACATGAACGATCCATTGAGGACCGGCAGAAAGACCGGCGTTTTGTTCTCGTAGTCTTTATTGATCTGGTCGGCCAGACTGGCTACTTTCTTCTCAATCCGATCACTCGGGATGAGCTTCTTAAATTCCAGGTCCTTGAGCTTCATGTATGAATCAAACAATCCACAAAGATAGGGTGAGTTGGGAATTAATGATTCATCGGGGAGGCAGGATTATTTTAGTTATTTCAACCGCACCATTAGTAAAACCACTTTTTAATAACTATCACCCAGTGCAAACTCATTTTTCTGATACATCCATTGACCTTTCGTAAAATCAGGGAACGGCACGCTTTCACCCCCCATTTGAATGGATGTTTCTGACAGCGGTGTTATGGCGCTCCAGGTCACAGCGTCGTACACGTCCTGAGGCGTATTGATTTTCCGTTTGGCTGCTTCAACGAAAGCGTTTAGTACAAACCAATCCATTCCTCCGTGTCCTGCGCCAGATGCATCGCTTCCATATTTTTTCCAAAGTGGATGATCGTACTTGTCTAACCACGTCTGAGCTTCTTCCCACCGATGTGTTTCCTTACTTTGACCTTCGATATAGATGGACTTATTCACATCCATCCAAATACCGTTGGTGCCCTGTACCCGGAAGCCAATGGAATAGGGTCTCGGCAAATTCGTATCATGTTGTAATAAAATGGTTTCATCGTTCACCGTTCGGATCATGGTCGTGACAACATCCCCCAGCTTGAAATTGACCTTTGCGTTCGGATGATTTTCTCCGCCCTTTTTGACAATGTAGTCATGCAGGCCCCGTGCCTTGGTGGAATAAGAAACCAATTGTGTAAAGCGATTGCCGCGATTAATGTTGAGCATCATGGCGAGAGGCCCGATGCCATGCGTAGGATAGAGGTCGCCATTCCGGTTTACAGAATGTTGGGTACGCCATTGTGCTTCTGAGAAACCTTTTTCTCCAAACTCCACGCCACCTCCGTATGCGGTTTTTCCATCATTAAATTTCACTTCCCGCAAATCATGCTGATAGCCTCCCTGGAGATGAACCAACTCACCAAACACATTTTGTCGCACCATATTCATCACGGCCATCACGTCGCGGCGGTAACAAACATTCTCCAGCATCATGAGGGGCATGCCGGTGCGTTCGCTGGTATGGACCAGTTCCCAGCACTCTTCGATGGTCATCCCAGTGATGACTTCGCAGCCGACATATTTTTTGGCGTTCATGGCATCCAGACACATTACTGTATGCCACTCCCAGGGTGTTGCAATGATGACAGCATCAATGTCTTTATTTTCTAACAACTTCTTGTAGCCTTGAGGGCCATCAAGTACGACTTGTGGCTTTGGCTTACCGGATTTGGTAATAAGTTGAAGCGACATGTCCATCATCCGCTGCTGGACATCGCATAGTGCGATAACTTCAACATCGTTTCGTCGTAATGCAAGCTCCAAATGACTTTGTCCCCGTAGGCCAACACCTATGAAACCCAACCGAAGCTTGGATTCTTTGTCGATGGCAAAAATGGTTTGTGAAGAAAGAATGGTGAGGCCGGCGCCGGCGATGGCGGCAGTTTTAATAAAGTCTCTGCGGGAGTTCATAGGTATTAATTTGAAGATTTGAAAATTATTTAATTTGTAAAATGGGATTCCATTAAAACAATAATAGGAAGATTCTCGATTTAAGGAGCGACCGAATTTTCAAATCAGTCAATCTTCAAATTTCACAGCTCCCTCATCAACCACCCATACAATTCAATCATCGACTCGATGTCTTTCTTGTGCACTTTCTCATGTGGCGTGTGGGCGTATTGTTCTGGCGCGCCGACAAAACACCAATCGATCGGATAAGGAGCCCTTTGCAACTCACCGCCATCACTGGAACCCATTCCCTCTACTTCAAGCTGATGTGTTACTTTGTGTTTCCGGGCGATGGTGATGATACGATCTATGAATTCCTTCCTGGGAATGCTGCGGTCGCGCAAAGAGATCGCCACACCTTTACCGTGCTCGACTCCATCGGACACCCAGGTGATATCGGAAATCAGCGCTTGCTGCACTCTCCAAGATTCATACACAAATTTGGCCAGGTAAGATGCGGACCCGCCACCATGTTCTTCCCAGCAACTGAACACGATCACGCCATCTTTTAGTTTCCCGGCTACTTTGAGGGCGGTATAAATTCCCAGCCGGTCATCCAGGTAGGCCGATTCGATGTAAAGTTTTGATTCTTTAAAGTTAACCTTGTACGAAAGAGGCGTTCCGCGTTCAATCGGCCTTCCAAATTTGTAGAATGCGTGGTGGTCCTTATCAAATTCCAATTCGCAATCGATCGGGCCATGCCGGTCATGACCTACCAGCCGTGTGCCTGCTTCAGCATCCGGGCTGCCCACAGAAAGTAATTGGTTGAAGTATCGAACGGTGAACCCCACCGTATCCATGTGCGCAAAAATGGCGGTTCGTGGTTTCCCAAATTTCAAGACGATGCAGTCTTGAAAGGCGTTGCCCTGAAAAATTTCAGGCTTTACTTTCCAGTTCTTTTTTTCTCTTTGAATATAGCGAAGTAAAAAATCACGGACTGCCGCCTCATGACCAGATGTTCCTGGAACTGAACAAAGTTGCTGAAGTAGTGTATTTTCCACGAATTACTGTCTTTATTTTTTGAGCATGGGAAACAATCTCCGGATGTCATCTTCTGATGGGCGCGCGCCGTATTCGCAGATCTCAAAAGCTTCAGCATGCTTTATTTGCACTGCTTTCTCTTTGCCATACCATGCCTCAAGGGATTTTCTTACTTCCGGCGTAATCTTTATCATACGATTGGTCATAAGCCACTTTTTGCGATCGGCCGCATTTTGGGGTACCTGGTCAATATATCCGCCTATCCAAGGAAGCCATTCGTATACTTGAGAAGTGTGTGCATCGAGCCCATTGATTTTCTGATCGAAGACTGGAGTAATGTCCACGGCAATGTCTGGACGGAATGGGTTAGGACGTTCAAAAAAATCCTGAAAGTATAAAAATACCGGGTTCTTTTTCAAGGGTGGTGTATCGGCTGCCACGTTTGGCACCGCTACCATGTAGGCGGCATCCTGGACCAGTACACCCGTATAGCGATGGTCAGGATGGTAATCATTGGGGCGCGGGGCAACCACTATATCAGCATTCCATTCCCGGATTTTTCGGATAATCTGGAGTCTGACTTCAAGGCTTGGCAACAGTTCGCCGTCGTGATTGTCCAGCACGTCATAAGTGACGCCAAAACGCCTGCCAGCTTCCTGTGCTTCGGCCGTTCTGCGTTTGGCTAATATTCCACCTCCTTGTGATTGGTGGCCGGCATCGCCGTTTGTAACAGACACAAATTTAACAGCATGGCCCATGGAGCTCAAAAGAATGGCTGTTCCTCCTGCATCCTGGTCACAGTCATCCGGGTGTGCTCCGATCATGATGATGCGCAGGGAGGAAGGATTGGCCTGCGCAGTCGCATAAAGCGGGCCCGCAACAAGGCAAAAAATTGTAAATACTTTTTTCAGCATAGCAGAGAATTTAACGATCTGGAGAGTGAGTAAAAAAAATAATCGAAACACTTTACAATTTATTACCTTGAAGTTATGATGCCTGATGTCCATTTCAAAATAAATGACATGCGTGAGTGTATTCGATTATTCTTCTTTTTCTCAGTTTTTCTTTCTCCCGGACTGCTTATTGGACAGGTGTACCCCGGCTCCATTTTGAGAATTGACCATACGCAAGACTTTGAGCTCAATGGTCAAGGTTCTGCAAGTGAATGGCAAAAGGCGGAATGGATTGCGCTGCCCCACCGGGAAGGCGTCAAAACATATATGACACAGGTTAAACTTTTGTATTCTGTCACCGGCGTCTATTGCCTTTTTTCCTGCGAAGATGAGAAGATCATCTCCACCCTGAAGAATGACTTTGCCGATCTCTGGAAAGAAGATGTAGTGGAAGCATTCTTCTGGCCGGATGAATCCATCCCTTTGTATTTTGAATATGAACTTTCTCCCGCCAATTTCGAATTGCCGATTCTGGTACCAAATTTCAATGGGTTTTTTTTTGGCTGGCGACCCTGGCACTTTGAAGGTGATCGCAAGACCCGTCATGCTGCCCGCATTGCATCAAATTCCTGGACAGCAGAGTTTTTTATTCCCTATACCCTGCTCAAGCCCCTGACCAACATACCGCCGCAAAAAGGAACAAAATGGCGCTGCAATTTTTACCGCATTGACCATGATAATGGCGTCTCTGAATGGTCATGGCAACCGACCCGGACTAATTTCCATGATATTGCCACTTTTGGTACGCTCCTGTTTGATTAGGATAAGAAGCAGAAATCATTTCGATCGTAAAGCATTCCTGTCACACACCAACTTCTTTGTAAAAGAAAGACTTCAGGAAGAAATTCAATAAACTCAATATTTCTTGACAAACCTTTCAGCAATTTTTTGCCGGTTCAGGTTTTATTGCAGAAAGTTGAGTATCTCTTTGGAAAAAGACCGCGACCAAAGTAATTTGAGACATAAAGTTTTTGATTATGAATTTAAACGTGGATGCAAAGAAACAAAATACGTATGATGCGAAACAAACCGGTGAACAAGCACACGCTAGCAGGAATTTTGGTCATGACGTATTCTTCAATCAAAGAAGCTCAATTGTCAGAAAAATATTCAAAATCATTGA
>JANYKP010000199.1 GCA_025358195.1 Cyclobacteriaceae bacterium | reverse complement strand
CGCGCTTTTAGCTATTAATTTTTGCGAGCATCAACTATCAATCAAACGACTAACGATCAGACATGCTAAAACTTATTGCCAAATTATTCGGCACCAAATCGGACAAAGACATTAAGCGGGTCATGCCGCTGGTGGAAGATACCAAGCGCGAGGGAGAAAAACTGAAAAGTGTTTCACACGATGAGTTACGACAGCAGACTGCTGAGGTGCAATCCTATATCAATCAAAAACTCAAACCCATTGATGACCAGTTGGCCGGATTGCACAAACAGATAAGTGACCAACCCGACTTAGACCTTCATGCGAAAGAGGCTATTTTCAATCAGATCGATCAAATCGAAAAAGATCGCAACAAGGAATTAGAAAGAATACTGATCGAAGTACTCCCCAAAGCATTTGCCATCATGCGTGAAACAGCGCGTCGCTTCAAAGAAAATGAATACCTGGAAGTAACCGCTCAAGAGTCCGATCGTCAGTTTGCCGCCAAATACGACCATATAAAAATTGAGGGCGATAAGGCACGCTGGCACAACCAGTGGATGGCCGCAGGCAACATGATTACCTGGGACATGGTACACTATGATGTGCAAATCATCGGTGGCATTGTTCTACATGAAGGAAAAATTGCCGAGATGGCCACCGGTGAAGGGAAAACCCTCGTAGCTACGTTTCCTGCTTTCCTGAATGCCCTGGCCAAGCGCGGTGTTCACATTGTAACGGTAAACAATTACCTGGCGACTCGTGACAGCGAATGGATGGGCCCGCTCTTCCAGTTTCATGGTTTGACGATTGACTGTATTGATAAGCATGAACCCAACTCCATTGCCCGTCGCAATGCCTATCAAGCGGACATCACTTATGGAACGAATAACGAGTTTGGCTTCGATTACCTGCGAGATAACATGGCGCGCGAGCCTGAAGAACTTGTGCAACGCGGCCATCATTATGCCATGGTCGACGAGGTAGATAGCGTGTTAATCGATGAAGCACGAACACCTCTTATTATTTCCGGCCCGGTTCCCCGGGGTGACGAACATGAGTTTTATGATCTGAAGCCACGCATTTTCAAAGTGGTGGAAGCACAAAAAAAACTGGTGAACCAATATTTGAACGAGGCAAGAAAATTAATTAATGAAGGCGATGAAAAAGAAGGAGGCCTTTCGCTCTTTCGCGCTTTTCGTGGCATGCCGAAGTTTAAACCACTGATCAAGTATCTCAGTGAAACCGGTAACAAACATGTGCTGCAGAAAACGGAAAACTACCACCTTCAGGACAACAAAAAAGAAATGCCAAAGGCGGATGCTCCTCTTTATTTTATCATCGATGAGAAAGACAACAGCGTAGAGCTGACTGATAAGGGTATTGACCTGATCACCGGCGAAGGAGAAGATCCGAAGTTGTTCATCCTTCCCGAGATTGGAATGGAGCTTACGAAAATTGAAAAAGACGCGGGCCTCGATCCTGAAGTACGCTTTCAGAAAAAGGAAGAGCTCATCCGGGATTACTCGACCAAGTCGCAGCGCATTCATAGCATCAATCAATTGCTCAAGGCGTACACACTTTTTGAGAAAGACACGGAATATATCATCGTAGATGGTAAAGTAAAAATTGTGGATGAGCAGACGGGGCGCGTGCTGGATGGCAGACGTTATTCGGATGGCTTGCATCAGGCAATTGAAGCCAAGGAAAATGTAAAGGTGGAAGACGCCACGCAGACCTATGCCACCATCACCCTTCAGAATTACTTCCGCATGTATCACAAGCTGGCGGGCATGACCGGAACGGCTGAAACTGAAGCTGGAGAATTCTGGGATATTTATAAACTGGATGTGGTGGTCATCCCTACCAATAAACCCGTCACACGCGATGACATGGATGACCTCGTGCACAAAACCATGCGCGAGAAATTCAACGCGGTGGTGGAAGAAATAATTATGCTTACCAAAGAAGGAAGGCCGGTACTGGTGGGTACCACTTCCGTAGAAATTTCTGAATTGCTGAGTCGCATGTTGCAGTTGCGCAAGATCAAGCACAACGTGTTGAACGCTAAACAGCATCAGCGAGAAGCGGAGATTGTCGCGGAAGCTGGTAAACCCAGTACGGTAACCATTGCGACCAACATGGCTGGCCGCGGTACGGATATTAAACTTACACCTGAATCACGCGCCTCCGGCGGACTGGCAATCATTGGCACGGAGCGCCACGAATCACGCAGGGTGGACCGGCAGTTGCGAGGACGCGCCGGCCGTCAAGGGGACCCGGGAACTTCGAAATTTTATGTTGCACTTGAAGACAGCCTCATGCGGCTCTTCATGCCGGAACGGATTGCCAGGATCATGGACCGGCTTGGCTTGAAAGAAGGAGAGGTTATTTCACATTCGATGGTCACGAATTCTATCGAACGCGCACAGAAAAAAGTTGAGGAAAATAACTTCGGTATCC
>JANYKP010000195.1 GCA_025358195.1 Cyclobacteriaceae bacterium | reverse complement strand
CGATGAACAAGATCAGTTGTTACTTCAATTTTTTTTAAATGTCGTGGAGTTTGGAATGACTGTTCAAGAGTCATGCGAAGCTCCGAGTTTCAAAACTTTCCAAATGTACTCCAGCTTTGGTGATCATGAAAAAATACCAGGCGCGCTCACACTCAATAACGACATGTCGCCCTGGGTGAGAAAAGAACTGTCTCGTATGGGTTATAAGCTTTCCTATCAAGAACGCACCAGCGGTCCGATCAATGCAATTTATTTTGATTGGGAACATGGAAGTTTTTGGGGAGGGTCTAGTAATCACGGGGAGGATTATGGGATTGGGTGGTGAGAGTAGAAGTAGGCAATAGGCAAAAAGCAGTAGGCAAAACCGTTCTATCTCTTAAAAACATTAACACATCAACACATTAACACATCAACACGTTAACACATCAACACGTTAACACATCCTCACAAGACTATGAAATATTTCCTGGTTCTATTTCTTTTGATTTCTTTCTCCCTCCAGGCGCAGAAGAAAAAGCTTCCAGACGGCTTTGAGTGGGTGAAAAAAAGGAATTTGGTAGTATCTGTTTATGAAATCTCTTGTTGGCAATGGCTGGAATTTCTGGAAGAAAATGACAAGGACCAAACTCTGTTACCCATGCCTAACGACCTTGTTACAAAATGTATCTACAGTAAGAAAGGAGATGACGACATCACATTGCGTGATCGCCAGGCAGTCTATCGCGATACAACCTTTATGGAACCACCTACTGGCAAGGGAAAAAAAACACGAGGCATTGAAAATTGCGAGGACATGCCGGTAACAGGAATTACGTATGAGCAGGCCCTTATCTATTGTGAATGGCTTTCTGAAAAATATGCCAACGATTCAAAATATAATTCACTCCACCTGAACTTCCGTCTCCCAACACCGATGGAAATGGACTCTTTGCTGCGAGACGTATTCTCAATATGGCCTAAGGGTGATGAAAACTCTCTTGCCTTCCAGCAGGGAATCAATAAACATGGCTGTGCCCTCTATAACCATCGTCACACTAGCTGGTGCGACACCAATATCCTGATGAAAAAAGAATTTGGTTATGCAGTACCCATGAAGGTCGGGATTTTCTTCCCTGACAGGAATGGCTTGTTAGACCTTATGGGCAATGTGGCGGAGATGACGAGTGAAAAAGGAATTGCCAAGGGAGGCAGTTGCATCCATACGGCCGGTGAATGCCAGCCCGGAACTGTGAACCGGTATGATGGTGCGCAGACATGGCTGGGATTTCGGGTGGTGGCAGAGTTGAAGAATTAAAATAATCGAGATAATAATCGTTAACCCGCTGTGTATGAAAATTCTTTTTATCCCGACGGTCCTATTCCTTGTGATCACGGCCGCTGCTCAAACTGTTCCTTCAACCGAAGTACAAATCAAAACAGCCTTACTGGCAGCACCGGAAGAATCGCGCGACAAGGCGATGGTCTATGGTTACTCGCCGAAAGGAGAATTTGTAGTCTTACGAAAAGGCGAAAATGAAATGGTATGCCTGGCCGATGATCCTGCGCAACCGGACCTTAGCGTTTCTTGTTATCATAAAAGCCTGGAGCCGTTTATGATCCGCGGTCGCGAGTTGAAAAAAGCGGGAAAGACTTTTCAGGAGGTCTTTGAAATCCGTGAACAAGAGGTAAAGAGCGGTAAACTGCAGATGAACAACCAACCAGCGACACTTTTTGTCTATACCGCACCTGCAGACAAGTTCAATCCCGCAACAGGCGAAGTTAAAGAGGGCTATGCGAGGTCAGTGATTTATATTCCGTTTGCGACTGCTGAAAGCACAGGTTTGCCCACGAAACCAGGCGCCCCCGGCATGCCATGGATTATGAATCCCGGCACTCACCGGGCTCATATTATGATTGACCCTCCGAAAAAGAATTGAGGAGTTGAGAATTGAGGAGTCGGGAATGCTGATTCTCAACTCCTCGATTCTCATCTTCTTCTAAACATAAAAATTGTCGCGGTCTGTTTTCGCCACGTCGACAAAAAACTGTGCAACTTTTAGAGTAACCGCTTTAAAATATTTTTCACCCTTTTCAGCCGAAGCTTTTCGCGGATCACCGACTCCCGTGTCTTTTGTCACCTGCGTCCATTTCCGCTCGGCCCAGGCCCAGCCTTCGCGCATAGCCGAAAACCGGAATTTTTTTGCTGCGCCATCACCTGCTTCGGTTAAAGGTCTTACCAAACCCGGTGTCAGGTGCATCATGATGCTGGTTTCCATCTCTCCCGCGTGGTCGTCTTTATTTTCAAAAAATTCTTTCTGATCGACCGCCTGGTACCAGTTGCATTGACACAAAAACATGTTTGGAAATTTCAATCCCAATTCCCGGATCATGGTTTTGAAATCATTTCCTCCGTGGCTGTTGAGAATGATGAGTTTGTAAATTTTGTGCCGGTCCAACACCTCCACTACATCGCGCAGCACCGCCAGTTGTGTGCTGGGATTCATGTTCATATCAAGCTTCACGTCCGACTGGCCGGTGTTCACTCCAAATGGAATGGTTGGAAGCACAAGTACTTTGGCGCCTCGGTCCCATGCAATCCTTGCGGATTCCGCGGCGATGAAATCAGCCTCGATGATGTCTGTACCATACGGCAAGTGAAAGTTATGGGCTTCGGTGGCACCCCAGGGTAATATCGCCACATCATAGACGGAATCTTTAATGGTCTTCCAATTGTTTTCGGAAAGGATGTACGGTCTCATGTTTTCGTGTCCTTGATTCTGGAGTCAATTAATGTTTAACGTGTCAAGCTTTGTCGTCAATGGACTTTCTCTTACTTGAAAAATATATTTCCCCTTTAGTCCGGGCTTGAAATTTATTGTTGTGTCTTTGTATACCATTACAGCAGGACATATCCCGTTACTTTCAAAAGAACCAGTCCCTTTAAAGAGAAAATGAAAGTCATCAATTTTAGTCATCACAATTTTCAGATTAGTCCAGCATCCATTTGAAGCCTGTAATTTTAAACCGATTTCAACGTCTTGATTAACTTGTCCAGTCTTGGGAATATGTGATTCTGAAATGTTGACAGGAAGAGTTGCTCTTGCATGCCGGTCGGGATATGTACACTCCGTCAGAGTCAGGATTGCAGCAAAGAGTATAATAAATGTTTTCATGCTTTGATTTAGGCAGTTAGCGAAAGTTGTCGTCACTTCCCAAATCATGAATTTTTATTTGAAATCAACCACCTTTACTTTTAAAGAATTATAGAAGGCAAAGCTAAAATAATAATCATAGATCTGTTGAATCCTGGCATCTTTCGAGAAGAACCCCACCCCGATTTCTATCAGCAAAGTATTATTTATGCCGCGGTGGTTCCGTCTGTATGGGAAATTCACTTTTTGAATTGAAGACCTATCCCAAAATTGAATGAATATAACCTGCGATAATCCCTATCATAAGTCTTTACTAATTGATTGTATGACGGTCTGAACGTGAGATCAAATTTATCATTAACAAATATTTGGGTACCGATGCCGATCTCCCATCCAATGTTCCATCGGTCGTAGGAATTGAGTTGATTGAATTCAGTGACGCGGTATATACTCTCATAGGTCCACTTGGCCCGGATCAAATAGTTGAATGACAGTCCGCCATACGGAATAAACCGGATCCTACGAAAATCAAAAGCCTTACCCAAGCTGTATTTTAAATAAAGGAATTGCTGATCATAACGGTCACTCACATTATTGGCTATCGAGGCGCTGTGGTCGTAGTCAAACTTGACGATATAATTATACAATGAATATCCGGCAGCCCACGATTTTGCTAATTTCTTTTCCGTGATTTTCTGCTTGTATATTTCTGCCCTCCATGAGAAAAGAAGGGGTTCAGTAACTTTCAGGTCAACATAAAATGGTGGATCAGGATATCCTATCGCTGCCGTTGAATAAGATTTGGAAAGACCCGGGGCCAAAGTAAAGCCCCAGGTCTTGGTGGAAGTCTCCTGGGCAAAGCAGATGTCGCTGAGCAGGAGAATGATGGCTAGAAATTTTATCCTTTTATGAACCAACATAACAATACGTTCCTCCCTTTCCATAGCATAGGATGGCTCCGTCCGGATGGGAAAGCTACAGCTCCATAAACTGCTTCAGAGTCCCCAGGGCAAACACCCGTAGCGCAAGGGCCTGTATCATATCCTGAAAATAGGTACTTGTTCCATGTAGCTGTATAAGGCCCAAAGTACTGTGTGCCATTAATGTCAATAATATTTCTGACTACAACATATTGTACGCCA
>JANYKP010000167.1 GCA_025358195.1 Cyclobacteriaceae bacterium | reverse complement strand
CTCCTTCGTTTTTATGATGCCGACAAGGGGTCGGTAAAAGTAGGAGGGCTTGACTTAAAAGAAGTCGACCCTGAAATTCTCAGAGGCCGCATCGGCATACTGTTTCAGGATTATGCCAACTACGAACTTACGGTCCGTGAAAACGTAGTGATGGGTCGACCCGATGTTGCGGCGGATGATCAACGTGTGATGAAAGCGTTACGCGATTCACGAAGCGAGTGGTTAGTGAAGAAGATGCCAAACGGCCTTGACTCCAAAGTGGGAAGACTTTTTGAAGGCGGGCACGATTTGTCCGGTGGCGAATGGCAGCGCCTCGCTCTGGCAAGGATCATGTACCGCGACGCCGATATCTGGATCCTCGATGAGCCAACCGCTTCCCTTGACCCGGAAGCTGAGGCAGGAATTTTCACCGAACTGAAAGAAAACCTCAAAGGGCGTATCGGGATTGTAATCTCTCACCGATTCTCAACCGTGCGCATCGCCGACCGGATCGCCGTGATTGGAGATGGACGGGTTACTGAATTGGGTACACATGAAGAGTTGTTAAATGCGAGAGGACGTTATTCCGAGCTTTTTGAACTGCAGGCAGCTGGCTACCGGTGAATGTGTTAAAGTGTTAAAGTGTTAATGTGTTAATGTGTTAATGTGTTAACGTGTTAACGTGTTGATGTGTTTACGTATCGCGGTGAACGAACTTAAACACATAAACACATTAACACATTACCGATAGTAAACAACATTGCAATCCGGTTTCTTTCGCTTAAAACTTTCAACTTCCCGGGAAGAGATTTTCGTATTGTAGCACTTGAGTGTCTTGACCGGAAGATGGAGTAGGGGATCGAGGTTGGTCACCCGTGTATTGGAGCAATCAAGAAATTCAAGATGTTGAAGGCTTTCCAGCGGGTCTAATTTTTTGACGTGCGTCCCAGAACAATTGAACTTCTGAAGATTGCCTAAATTTCCAATGACTTTTAGATCGTCGGTGGGAGTATTGGCGATGTCGAGGTCTTCCAGGGTGCCCAGATTTTGGAGTGATTCAATCTTCTGAATCGGGCTGTTGGTGGCGTGCAGTGATTTCAAGGAGCTGATGTTTGGTGGCATCGAAATGTCGGTAATGCTTGTTCCGGAAAAATCCAATGCTTTCAAACGCACAAATTCGCTTAAAGCAGACAAATCCCTGACAGGCGCTTCTTTAAATTGCAACGATTCCCGTTCAACCAGTCGGTGAAGGTTCTCACGGGTGGCACTTGTGTCAGGGGCCATTTCCTTTCGGAAAACTTCCTTCCATTCCGGAGAAATCATGCTCCACCAACGGTTAAGATGGATGGTCTTATGTACGACAAGACAGGTAGGATTCTTTAGGAGAAATTCTTGTACAATGATATCGTGGACCGGTGTTTGGTCTACGTAAAGTTTTTCTAGCCCTTTAAGGTCGTTGAGTGGATCCAGGCTTTCAATTTTTGTCTTGTCTGCTCGAAGTACCTTTAATTTAGTGAATCGACTGACTACAGAAATATCGGTCACTTCCGTGTTGCTAATGTCGAGGTAACGGATGGCGGTGTGGTCTTGCAATGGCGACAAATCCTTGACCGAAGTCTTATTGGCAATGATCACCTGTAGTTTCTGCAGCTTACGAAGCGACTCGAGGTTATACATATGCTCGTTTTCACCAAGGTTTATAGAATCAACGCTCGTGACTTTTGCCAACTCTTCCTTGGAGGGTGCTGATCCAATGCCCGCTGCCTTGCCAAGTACTGTTTGCCATTCCGGAGCCAGGGTGTCCCACCACACTTTTAAGTCCCGCGAATCAAACACGACAAGCACTTTTGGATTGGCGGCCATGAATGCATCAGCCACTTCGCGAGTGATAGGTGTTTGGTCGCAGTAAATCTTCTCAAGCTTGGTGAGTTTATGCAAAGGTTTTAAATCTGAAATCAACGTGTGATTGGCGTGCAGGACTTTCAGGTTCTCCAGTCCACCCAAAGGTTCGATGTTCGCGATACGGGTGCTGTCAAGATCAAGGGTCCCCAGCGCGGTAAGCCCTTTTAGTGGGCTCACATCCTGAACAGGCGTTGAGGAGAGATTCAATTCTGTCAATAGAGTCAGACTTGTCAATGGCGAAAGATCGGAGATGCCGGTGGCTTCCACGTTTAGTTGAAGCAACTCACTGGTACTAGTAATTGGAGTAAAATCTGTAATGGGCGTAGCACACGCATCCAGGTATCGCAGCAGTGGCATCTTTTGAATAATTGAAATATCACTCACTTCCGAATGGTCAATTTTCAACTTCTCCAGTTTGTCAGAATATTTTAGTGGAGACAGGTCGCGGATTTTTGTGTGCGCAATGTCAACATCAACCAATTCAGTAAGATTCCGGATGGGAGCGAGGTCGGTGACGGTTGTATGTGAAAGGTTGAGCGATCGGAGATTGACGAGTTGGCCGAGGGGTTCAAGGGTTTGGATAAAGGTGTTGTTGCTAAGATCCAACTCCGTGATCGCGGCGATGTTCCGGATATCGCCGAGTGCCAGGCTGTCTGCCGTGAGGTTAAGTTTTTTCCTGAAAACGCTCTGCCACTCGTACGACAACTGCTTCCACCAATGGGTCAACGCATCTTTTTCGTTGAATTCGTTCGTGTAGATGCTTGCTATCTTGAGATCCTGATCTTCGGGATTGTAGTTTACCTCGATGAAACGTGGCTTTGTGTTGTTAACCGATTTTCCATCCGTGGTGGTGCCTTTTAGGTTTCGCTTCAACCCGACCTTGTAAAAAATTTTACCACTGGCATTGACACCGCTTGTGATCTCATCAATGGTAAATTCAAATCGCACCTCATTAAAAAAGAAGTCCACATCCTTCAGGTACGCCACCACGTCCTTGTTGGTGATCACGTCGCGCTCTTCATCGAGATCATCCTCGATTTGCACTTTTGAGTCCCTGAAAATCTTGGAGTAGCTGTCGGTTATCAAAACCTCTTTATCGCGGGTGGGCGTTCCGCTGCTGCCGAGGGTGTTGAGGACAAATTCCAAAAACGCTACGATCTCGCGTACTTTCTTTTCGTCTTGAACAGCATCAGTTTGTTTGACTACAGGAGCTTTTTTAGGAACAGGCTTTTTAGTTGATTTCTGGACGGTCGTTTTCTTCACCGTTTTCTGATTGGGGGTTTGAGCCGGGGCGTTCAGCGCCAGCAGAAAAAGCAACGTAACGGTGATAAGTCCCAGCTTATTTCGTTTCATGGTAGAGATATCTTCTTAAAACATCTTTATCGGCGGCGCTATTCAATTTGACCAGGTTGGAGATCAGCCATCCGGTATTGTACCCTGGCCGGTTAAAATCCGAGAGCTCGAAATACCACCCGTCAATTTGAAAAAAGTGAAACTTTACGTTTTCAACGGATACGAATTTCAAATTCCCTTTTTTGATTTCATACAAAAAGACCGAGAGGTAGTCGGGAACAAATCGTTTGGTAGCAAATTGACTAATACTATCACTGTTGACGAATGCTTTTCTCAGATTCATGAAGTCGAGTTCATGACTTAATGGATGAAGAAATCTTCCTATTCGGGTAGTATCCCTGACAAAATAAGGCTGAAACATACTGGCATACACCTTTTGAATGACCCACTTACTGCCGAGATGATCTTTTTCGAGCTCCATGTAGAGTGTGACCGGCTGAGCCTTTTCATTCATCGTGAATGTAGTCAGCACTTCACAGAACCAATTGGGTCCGTGAAAATCCAGGATAGCAGTTTCCGGGTTGTCTAATACTTTTTTGACAAACTCCGTCTTTAATTCATTGCCAATGCCTGCGTTGGCTTCATCAAAAAGTATCCCAAGATATTTTTTTCGCAGTTTAGCACTTCTGTATTGCTTGTCCTTGGGATAATAGCGTTTACCTTTTTCATCTTCTTCCCCGTTGAATCTGCGGAAGAATTGATTGACCTGTTTGGATTCGGCGTATAGTTTGCTTTCATCCTGTTTCTCAACCATAATCTGCGCCGGAGAAGGAAATGGCAGGAGCATAATGAAGGAAGCGAATAGTAAAGCCTTGAAAGCATCCATCATTTTATAGTGGGTCTGTTTCCTACAGATTATTAGTGTGTTCGAAGACCTTTTATGCATCAGGACTTCAACTAGTTTTAACACAGAGGTCACGGAGTAATGCGCACGAAGTTCACAGAGAAATACAGGCTCCCTTTTTAGCAATGCCTCTGTGCCTCTCTGTGTAGATTTTCCTCTATGCCCTCTGTGTTAAAATGCATTTTTGACTTACTATTCACCAGGAATATTCGTTATTCTACTGGATTTTTTTTTATACTTTGGTTTCGGTAACGCGAATATCGCCGAGCATCACATCCCAGAATTCAACCGTCCGCCCCGCGATCTGGGTCTTTTTCCGCTCTACGTAGATGGTAATATCTTTCTTGGTAGTGTCCTTGTATTTCAGGCCATCGTCCGACTCACCTTCAAACCGTTGATAGACCGTGACAACGCCCACATAACGTCCATCCGGCTGGAGCTCCAGGTCGCTGATGTAATGTATTTCGTACCACTTGATTGAAACGCGGTCGTAGTTGAGCGCCATCAATCGTTCAAAGTACTTCCGGATCTTGTAGTACACGACATCCTTCCTGTTCAACGAAGAGACCCCCATCTCACTGTCGGGAGCAAACAGTTCTTCAGCCCGGTCCATCACACGGGTAGCTTCTGCAAAGGCCGTTTTCTTGTTGCCGATGATGCCAATGTATTTGCTTAGGTCCCTGACCTTCTCCAGCGCGAGCGAGTCGATGGCTTGCTTTCTTTCGGGACTGATGTTGGCGGTCTGGGCAGACAGATTTCCAGTTAAACATAAAATAAAAGACAACATGTATAAGTGCTTGGACTTGACCATGATTATTAGTTTTAAGGTTGAGTATTAGTTCTTGCGTAGTTCTACTTCAGTGACCTTGCCGGATGGATCAACTTGAAGGCTTTCAATGTGGTTGATGTTCTTCTTTTGATCTTTCAGGTAGTTGAGATAAGCTTTGATTGTAGTAGGGCGGTCATAGTCTTTTTGGGCACCGGATCCACTGATAATGATCAGGACTGGAGTCTCCGGGGAGGCAAACAAGGCGAGTGCCTCAGTAATACTATTGTTAGCTGAAGCTACGCTGCCAGATGAGGCAATGGCGTCAAAATACTGACTTAGCTTAGTTTTGGGAGCACTTTCTCTTGCTTTCATTTCTCGCTCTTTCAGTTCAGCTGCTTCCCTGGCTGCTTTTTCTTCGGCTTCCTTTCTTTTGAGTTCCTCTTGTTCTTTTTGCTTGCGAGCGGAAGCCTCTTGTTCCATTTTAGCTTTTTCTGCGGCCCTGGAGGCCTCCATGGCTTTCTTTTTACTTTTGCAGCCGGTTATACAGAGCACCAGGACAAGTGCCCAAACAGCCAGACGAGACGAATTTCGAATGTTGATCATCGTTTTTATGGGTTTTGGGTTAATAACGAATAGTGTATCTGTTATTATTATGCCACGTTTTAGATACGTTGGATGGTAGTATGATGGGGTCAGGCTGCAGAAGTGTTGAAAAAATTCCACAGGCCGGGTCGCCGATCTTGAAAATGGGTGTTGGCATGTTGGTTAAGAATCCGTGCGGGTAACCCAGGGGTGACGATCATACGGTGACCATCACGGAAATAAATAGACTATTTCCATTTGCCTCCTTTATAGGAATATCCGCGAGGTCCTTGGTTCCAGGTCCCGGAATAATAGGTAAG
>JANYKP010000156.1 GCA_025358195.1 Cyclobacteriaceae bacterium | reverse complement strand
ACGGCCTTAAGGCCGTGGCAATTAATTCAACACTGCTGCAAGCGTGGTATGATAACTTTCAAACTCCCGAAGATTGCGATGACCTCCACCTTCAATGATTACGAATTGGTCATCCACACCCAGCAGTGGTTTGAGCCGTAGGGCAGATGAAAGTGGAACTACCCGGTCCTTTGTGCCATGGATGATAACTTTTTTGCAGGTCACTTTCGATAAAAATGTTTTTGTTGAAAATTCGTACTGAAGGGGAAATAAATTAAGAAGTGATCCAAGTGGGACATACATGGCGCCCTTCAAATCGTCAAAGGGTGTTTCTAATATCAACAGGTCGGGGCTGGTGACGGTAGCGAGATTCGAGGCGACTGCAGCCCCCAACGACCGGCCGTAAATAATCAGACGGGCGTAAGTAATGTTTGCTTTTGCCCACCCTGAAATGGTCACCGCATCTTTATAGAAATCAATTTCAGTAGGAGCGCCAGTGCTCTTTCCGTAACCCCGGTAGTCCATCAGTAGGATATCATAACCTAATGGCGTAAAATCAATTGCATATTCACCCCAGCGCTGTAAGTTGTCGGCATTGCCATGAAAATACAGTATAAGACCCTTGGAAGGCTTTTGCGTCTTGAACAATAAGGCATTCAACGACTCACCGTCTTCTGTCTGGATGAAGTGTTCTTCAAAGGGCTGGTCGAACCTGAATGAGTATTCTTCGTCCAGTTTCTTATGCTGAAATATTATTTTGTCCTGAAGCATGTAAAATCCTATCCAGCCGACAAGATAGACGATCAAGCCTATGCCCAGCGCCCAAAGGATAAATTTTGTAGCTTTTGATTTCAATTGATTTCAAAAATAACCATGTTTTCAAATGTACGGCTATCAAGGTTGGTTTGGCGCAGGGTTTAATTTAGACCGAATGAGCTTCTCGCTCACATCTTATAATAGGTATATCCAACACCCCATTCAATAAAATCCGACACAATTGTTTTATACACCCGGATGCCGGCCCTAACAAAAAGATGTTTACTTACATCGTAGCGTAGGGCAACCCTGCCATAGCCTGTTCCTTTGTCGCCCACCGCTTTCAGATTGATGCCCGCTTGGGTAATAAATGTCCATCGGTGTACCATGTATTCATGAGAAAGGTGTATGCCCGGCCAATATAGCAAGTGAGTAGGTACGGCACTGCCAGGGAAATCATTTTCATACGCAACTTTTAAGGATTCATCATACGACCAGTCCATGCCAATTCCATATTTGCCGGTGTACGAATAGTGGCGGGCAACATCGATACTTCCGGATGCGATCCAGTAATAAATACCTCGATTATTAATATCTCTAAATGTTGTGACCACACCAACGCTTCCAACCAAATAGAATTCATAAAGCGACTTGAATGGCTCGATAGGGTGATGAATATTTTTTGATTCTCGGTATATGCCGTTCGCTTTTTTCTGTGGTGTACCGGGTCCAAACCGGTAACGTACCGATGTGTTCAGTCCATAAAGATTAAGACCGCGATTGGGTGAACGAATACGGCCATTTGAAAAATGATTGACACCTATCCCAATGGTTCCATCCAGTCGGTCCGATAGTTTGAATTCATATTGAATGATAAAGCCGACCATTGCCGTCACGGAGGACCCAATTACTTTTTGTTCTGGGTTGGAATTCGTATCGTAGCGTTTCCAGTGGTAGGCCAGCCCGAGTGAAAAATCATAACTCAGCGAAGATTTTTTAAACTGAGCGAAAGGCTCTTTGAAAAACAAGTAGGTGGCATACGGATTTCCCAGGATATTATCGGTTGGCTGGAACCATACTTTGCTTAAGCCGATGCCATACGTCGGGAAGTGATGAAGTTGGTGCCATTTTTTCCGACCGTAGCCATAAAACCCGTAACGAAAATCAATGGACTGGAAAGGGTTTGCTTCGAGGTAATCAACGGCATCTGTTTTTGTATCGGCGATACGACCTATTTGATAACGAAGTTGTAAAAAACTTTTTTGCGGAAGCGAGTCGATCCCGACATCTGATCTGTTAAAAAACCAATTTTGGGCAATAGCAGGAGTGAATACCAGGAGAGAAAAAGCACCAAGGGTCAATATTCGCTGCATATCCTGCGTAACATATTAGACTTGAGCAAAGATAGGTATATGAATTTTCGGAAATCATGATTAACTTATAGGACCTGTTTTTTCTAATGGAGTGTCGTATTTTTCCCCGCAGATATCGCAGATGTTCGCAGATTATGGATCTGCGGTAATCTGTGAGATCTGCGGGAAATAAATAATGGATAATTATGAAAGTAAATAGATCACTACTTGCAATGCTCCTATTCACAGTAGCTTGCACGCCGGATAAGTCTACTACCAACGGCGACATATCGGTTTGGGTGACCACGGGCGACAAGACCTCATTATTCGCGAAAGCTTCCAATAAGCTGATCTTTAAAAACCAGGCTGACTCCGGTCGCGTCATTGAAATTGACACCACTCAACAGTTTCAATCCATCGATGGTTTCGGTTTCGCCCTCACAGGAGGCAGCGCCTACTTGCTCAATCAAAAGGTAAATCCTTCGCGACGTGAGGACTTGTTAAAAGAACTGTTCCTGACGGACGGAAATAATATCGGCGTCAGCTACTTGCGGATAAGTATCGGATCCTCTGATCTCGATGACCACGTTTTTTCATACGATGACATGCCCCCAGGAAAGACCGATGTTGAACTCACAAATTTCAGTCTTGCCGAAGACCAGAAGAATCTAATACCCGTATTGAAACAGATACTCGCATTAAATCCCGAAATCAAAATCATGGGAAGTCCTTGGTCGGCTCCCGCATGGATGAAATCAAACAGGAGTCTGAAAGGTGGAAGCCTTGAACCCCGTTATTATGATGCGTACGCACGGTATTTTGTAAAGTACATTCAGGCAATGGCTGTTGAAGGAATCCCGATTGATGCGATCACGTTGCAAAATGAACCAGAAAATCCCAAAAACAACCCGAGCATGCTGATGACATCCGATGAGCAGGCTGCATTTGTAAAAGGAAATTTAGGGCCGGCATTTCAGAAAGAAGGGATAAAAACAAAAATCGTGGCATTTGATCACAATTGTGATCATCCAAATTATCCGATGGAAGTTTTAAATGATGCGGATGCCAAAAAATTTATTGATGGCTCGGCTTTTCATTTGTACCTCGGTGAAATTGAAGCGCTTTCAGACGTGCACAATGCGCATCCTGACCGGAATATTTATTTCACGGAACAATGGACGTGGTCAAAAGGAAAATTTGACGGCGATCTGCGATGGCATGTGAAGAATTTAATTGTGGGAGCAACCCGTAATTGGAGCAGAAATGTACTGGAGTGGAATCTTGCTTCCGATGCAAATTATGATCCTCATACAACCGATGGGGGATGTACGGAATGTCTGGGGGCCCTTACGTTGGGTGATTCCGTGACACGCAATGTTTCTTACTACATCATTGCCCATGCTTCAAAATTTGTAAGGCCTGGCTCGGTGCGGGTCGTCTCGAATTTAGTGGAAGGCCTTCCCAACGTTGCATTTATGACTCCGTCAGGTAAAAAAATATTGATTGTGTTGAATGAAAAAGATGAAGTGAGAGACTTCTGGATAAAATTTAAAAGTAAAACAACATTGGCCACCTTGCCTGGAGGAGCCGTAGCGACGTTTGTTTGGTGACCGTGAT
>JANYKP010000150.1 GCA_025358195.1 Cyclobacteriaceae bacterium | reverse complement strand
ATGCTGGTATTACTTGCGTCCTCTACGCTGTTGTTCCTGGCATCCAATCCTCTTACTACTAACTGCGGGCTCAGTACATATCCGGCGCCATTGGTTCCAGTATAGGTATCCAAGGTGCTTGCATAATTTGGAACAACTATTGTGCCGGAGCCTCCGCCAACGGTGAGTGTTGCTCTTAGACGATAACCCGCTCCATAATTAGAGGCAGCAAGCGGCCCTGCACCGTCGGGGTCTACCCCGTTCCCGAGGATACCTATAATCTGTCCGAAGGAGTTGGAGCTAGCATACAATACCGCGTTCGTTGTGGGTGTATTGCCAGTCGCAGGAGTTACCGTTACGGCAATTTGGTTGGATGAGAGTGGATAGCCTGACCCTGGCGAAAGGATCGTAAAGCCGCCAGTCCCTAATCCATCTACGCGTGCGGGTGACAAAACCGGGTTAGAAGCCGTCGCAGCCGTTGTAAAGGCTGCCGGAGGTGCATCAATATCAATTTGGAGCGAACTTAGCTGGGGTATAGTAGTATTATTGTTTACTGTCAACGCTGTGAAAGCAGTTGACATAGAAAATACAGCGGGAATAGTTGCACTCGCCCTCACTGAGCCTGCCAAGTCACCCTCATAATTGTTGATTGCAATTTGTTGATCTGCGGTGAAGTCACTGACCGCATACGTATAGTTTAACCCATCAGCCGATGTGGGCAGATCAATGGAATAGGCGCCACTGGTTACCTTGGTAATGAAGGTTCCTTCAATTGATAATTTATTGATACTAACTCCGGTTGAACCTTGATTTAAAAATGAAGACGATGTAAAATCTGGCGAGAACGAAATTGCAACACCATCGGGCGCGTTTTCCCGCGTGTTGTTCAGTAGATTAAGTTCTGCGGTAACCGTTCCTGAAACTTTAGCCGCGCGCGCGGCGGTTGTCTCAAATGTGGGTAAGGCGACCGATGCATTCGTCAATTTTTCCGTTCCTGCTTTTGTAATGGTTAATGTAAAATTTATGGTTGTAACACCGGCTCCTTTTAATACGCCACTCACTGTGCCGGGCACAACAATGAAACTCACCAAGCCATCGGCATCCGTTGTAGCAGTTTTCTTTTTTCCATCGGCTGCGATGGAAACAGTTATTCCCGTTAAGCCCTGAATACCTGATGATCTTCCTCCACTGCTTCTCGCAGAAATCGTACCGTTATACACTTGAATGGACAACGCTACGGAATCTTTTAGCTTGTCCGAGTCGATCTTTGCTTGCAGTGTAAGCAAATCTTTTTGAGTGAAGTTATCCTTGCACGACCAGATAAGCAAAGAACAGGTGATGAGAGTGATCACTCCAGTTATTAATTTAAATGTTCTCATAAGATGGTATTATTTTAAAGTTTGTTTGTGAAAGCGTTTGTTAAAAAGTAAATCCGAGAGTCATGGAAATCGAACGGATTCCAAGTTCCCGGGGATCATTATTAATTGTGAAGGGACGAATTGCATTGTTGATGCTGCTTTTAAAACGAAAATCTAAAATCATTTTAGAAAACAGACCATCTCCCAATACGGATTGAAAGCGAAGACCAACCATCCACATGGCGATGAAATCTTCTGCCACGGCTTGAACGTTCTCTTTACCTCTTACTTCTATCGGTTGGAAGGAACCTGCGGCCACATATCGCGCCGTATATTTGTTCAAGGTGCCGGCATTATATCCTATGGAGGCTCCTCCTTGTATAAAGGGCGAGGTATCACCAAGAAAGTCTAATGGTAACTTATACCCGATCAGTCCTGATGCCTCGAAAGTATGCACGGTGATATTGTTATTCTTAAGCACTAAGAGAGAACCTATTGTTTCAGGATTACTATTAATAGTTCCACTCAATTGGCTATAGTCAATACCACCGGTTAGTTGTAGTACCTCTGACAAATCGTGATTGACAAATCCTCCGACTACGAGACCGAGATGGCCTGCTTCCAGGCGGAAGTTGGGGGTGAAGAAAGAGGAATTTCCTCCGATGTGCGCTCCAAATTCCTGAGCCTTAAGTTCTTGTGCGATGACTAGGGCCAGCAAACAGCATAGTCTAATCAATGATTTACTTTTGTTCATGAGCAAACGTTTGTCCGTTAACCATTGTCTATGATAATTTTTCTATATAGGATTTCATAATAGTAGATCCATTTGTCAACTTGATTATCAAATTTGCTTTCAACCCTCCCCACCGCACAATACCGCACGTGATTTTACATTTCTCTTCCGTACTTCACTTCTCTTTCTCTTTGCGTCCATCCCTCAGCAATAAAAGTCAAAGCCTCACCAAAGTAAATACCTCAAAAAGCGTATATTGAATACTTGGTGATCCTGGGTTTTGGCAATACCGCCCGGCAGATATTTTTCTCGTTGGCTAAATAATCCGGAGTCTTCACCTGATTGTTTAGTAAAGCCATCTGTTCTGCATGAATTGTACCATGGCCGCCACAGTGCCTTTGACACCCAGCTTGCTGAGTACATTCCTCCGGTCGGTGCGCACTGTATGGTGACTGATCACTAATTTATCGGCCACATGTTTGCTGTTTAGCCCGTTGGCAAACAATTTGAAAATTTCCTGCTCGCGGGGGTAATGGGGATTTCCATGAGTTTCTTTTAACCTCTATGAAATACCCCTGGCGAGGTAAGCACGTTGAGTAATTCTTTTTATTTTTAAGTTGAACGTTTACTTAAACCGGTTCGCTTCATCAAGTACCTTTGGGATCAGGCGAGCAGTGACAATCGGTTTGAATGTTCTTAAAACGAGGTTTGAAATCGATTTTGAAGATGGTTTTCAGATATATCACTCAATTCCAGATTTGCATTTTTATGCAGAGCGCCATTTTCCTAAAAATTTATTTTGGGATGTTGATTTTAGAGAAATCGACTGGGATAAAAACAAACGGTGGGTAATGGCCCGGGTATTCAATCGGGGGTGTACGACAGAAATGCATGGCACGCAAAGACTGCAAAGTTAAGACGGATGCCTCCGTTGCCCGATCGTTGGAAAACCAGCCTGGCTATAATGCAGGTCACGAAGGCCACAACGAAACCACAAAGGGCACAACGTATTTTCAATGTTTGTTCTTTGTGCCTGCGCTCGGAAGGGCTTCGGCACACAAGGTGTGACCCTGCCTTCACCTCCACAAGACCTACACAACCGATTTTTGAATATCAGTGAGTTATCAGGGTGTACGGCTGTTTTGTAAAAAGGAGAGGCACTGTCATTCTTAGTGTGCTCTTGGTGCCTTTGTGTCTTAGTGGCCACCAAGACACAAAGAAAATGCAAAATTGTCGTATACCCGTTATCAGGAATTCCGTACACTTATACCATTGTGATGTAAATTGGTTTCCATTACCTTAGCATGCTTAAGAAAGGATTATGACTGAATTAATTGTCAATAAGAAGAAATTTATCATTCTACCAAGAAAGGATTATGAGTCAATGCAAAAAAAAGCCGCTTTAAAAACCAGACCAGAAAAAACATTGTCCCTTGCTGATGCCCGTGGTTATTCTAAAGCGCTTATCAGAAAATGGGCAAAAGAGAAATTACGGTAAAACTATCAGCAGCAAGAAGCATTGCCGAAGTTCCCTGGTATATCGAATCGAGGGGCATGATTAAAACTGCTGAAAATTTTTCGGATTCGGTTTATGATTTCATTGAAACATTGGCCGATCAGCGAAAGTCATATCGGCTGTGAAAAGACCCTGGTCGGGCCCGATTCGGTTTCAAATGCGTCAATTACAATAAAAAATATACCGTTGTTCTGATTGAAACCGAGTCTGAAATAATCGTTTGCGAATTTATTGCCTCAAAACTAATTTGGTGGTAATACAAGGCATGAATCTGGCATTAACTCAAGCCGTCGTACGGGCCCATTTTCGAAAACTGGGTCATTACTGAAATAAGAAAGAACCGTTACAATCAAGGCATCTCCGGGGCATGTACTATTTCCGCGACAGCGCAGGCAATCAAGTAGATTTGATTTTGGAAAAGCAAAGTGAAGTGATAGCCGTGGAGGTAAAAGCGGCCAGAAAATCCGGTACCGATATGTTTAACGGCATTCGCTTTTGGCAGAAATACAACAGGGGCAGTCTGGGTATTTATAGTGCATGGAGGTAACAAAAGTGAATGGTACGACCAGTCCATTAGCATCCAGGGCTGGAAGAAGGTGGTAAATCTTTGAACAGCTCAGCACTTATTGAATTATTCGTTATTTTAGCCGTACCTGCTTACCTAAACCGACTTATTTCATCAAGTGTACAATGTAATCGAACAAGTACGGTTAAAAGGACACCAGGCCCTTGAATCCGTGTACCATGACCACCGTGATGAGTTCGTCCATTGGGCCCGTCACCAGTATCGATGCAACGAGGAGGAGGCGCGTGAAATTTTTCAGCAAACCGTGGTAATATTTTACGAGAATGTCGTGCATGGAAAGCTTATCACAATAACAAGCTCCTTGAAAACGTACCTTTTTTCCATTGGGAAAAATAAAATCATGGAGCTGAAGCGATACCAGGGGAAACACGTAAGCACGGAAGGAGAGGATTTCATGGATCACACGGACTCCGGGTTTGAGTATCACCTGGAGCAGTTGGCAGAGAAAAGTGTGGGTCTGTTGCCGGAGCCGTGCCGCAGCTTGCTGATTGATTTTTATTACCACAGAAAAACCATGCAGCAACTGGCCGAACGTTATGGCTATAAGAATGAAGACACGGCTAAAAGTCAAAAATACCGTTGTCTGCTGAGCCTTCGGAAAATTTTTAATGAGATTAAAGTAAAGAGCGAGCATGAGTGAAGAGGATGATATACGGCTGGCAGAGGCATATTGCCAGAACATGCTGGATGAAAGCACCCGTGCGGAAGTGGATGCGCGTGCCCAAAAGGATCCGGCCTTTCAGCAACTGCTGAATGACACGAGGGTATTACTGGCCGGTATTGACGCAGTGGGTCGAAACGAATTGAAGCAGGCGATCGATCAATGGGGACAAACACATCAATCGAAAGCTGCGACAAGAGTGATTCCCTGGAGGACCTGGGTGGCCGTAGGCATTGCGGCATCCGTCATGTTGGTCTTGAGTTTGTTTTTCTGGGAGTCAGAACCGGTGCCCCAAACGATGGCATTGTACAATGCATATTATCAGCCTTATCCCAATGTGGTGAGGCCGACCGTACGGGGGACACAAGGGGATTCATCCCGTTTGAACCTTGCTTACCAAACGTATGATTTGGGGGAGTATGAAAAAGCAGCCAAACTCTTTTCCGGCCTTCCGGAAAAAGATGCGGCTGTGTACTTTTATACGGGTCAATGTTATCTCGCATTGGGCGAAACCAATTTAGCCATTACCAATTTTATCCAGTGTATGAAATCGGAAGAATCATTTGCAGCACAGGCGCAATGGTATCTTTCATTGGCTTATTTGAAGCAAGGAGAAGTGATCGCAGCGAAAGAGGCTTTAGAAAAAGTAATGCATCAGAAGAACTCTTACAGTCTTAAGGCGGAAAGTATGTTGAAACAACTTTGAATTTATCTCACGCCAAGACGCCAAGGCGCAAAACCGTCAGGATTTCGGTCGGAGTCTTGTGAAGCTTGTATTCCTTTGCGAGCATTGCGACTTTGCGTGACCGGCTGGCGCACGCCAAAACAGGAAGCTTAATCCGGGTTTAATTGTAAATTGGCCTGCGTGAAGTATGTCATCCTTATCCTGGCTTGCACCCTGCTTTATGGCTGCACCCGAACTAGGGATAATCTGCATTCCCTGTACCCACCGTCCATTGTTGACGGCGATTCAGTAAATCATACGTTCCGGCCTGCGGAAGAATTTTTAGCGCGTGGAGACTATCGAAATTCCTCAAAAGAATACGCTCAAATCAGGCAACGTGAAAACCTGACCCAGGATGAAAGAACATATGCCTTGCTGTGCGATGGAATATGTCAACAACTGTTGGACCTGGACATGGGAGTTGTCCAGGGCACTCCAACCTTAACAAAAAAATTAAGGCCATTGAATTCTCTTTCTGATGGATTAAAGTTAATGAATGCAGGGGGCGATGCCCAGCCCATTCTTTTACTAGCGGAAAGGGAATTTAAGAAACTGGGTCAGTCAAAGAGTCTCTACTACCTTATTACGTTGAACCAACTTGGACTGTACCATCGCACGTACGCAACGCGTGTAGATTCCTCCATTCTTTATTTCAAGAAGGCTTTGCAGTTCACGGAAGAATATGAGGTATTGACTCACTATAAGATTTCCATCTTATTTAATTTGGCTGAATTGAGCCTGATGTTTCGCGACACCATGCTGGGACTGTCGTATGTCCATCAAGCCTTGTCTTACCCACTCACGGATGAATGGCAGGGGCGATTCCTGACGTTGAAAGGAACGATGTTCAGAAAATTAACGCGGTATGATTCGGCCAATCGATACTACGAATTAGCAGCGGGCAGACTTTCAGGAAAGGGAAAGGAAGCAGCCTTATCTGAATTGTTGCGGGAGAAAATTCTGAAAGCCATCCTTCAGAATAATCAGCCCCTCTTCTCGCTTACGATCAACAAGCTGAATTCTATCGACTCAACTAAACGAGACCCCACAGTAAACCTCGATCGATTATACGGCTTTTACTATTACATCACCGGGCAGCCAAAAAAGTCAATACCGCATTATGAAAGAGCTTTGCGAACTTTAAAAAAACAGAAGCGCTATGAAATTGTTCAGATCGGGGAGGCCTATTACCTCTTAACAAAGCAGTACAGGCTGTTGAAGGATTTTGAAAGTGCGAAACGCTACTGTTATGAGGCACTCGCCTATGCCACTCCACTCCGGCATATCGTAATTAATGAAGAAAATGCCTTTGATCATCGCTTATTGATGCAGCCCAATAATTTTATCCTGTATGGCTTATTGGCCGATGTCTTCAGGGATTATTTTTTGTCCAGCAACAACATTGAACAAATTACAGCCTCTCTTAAGATCTGCACGTTGATTGATTCGTTGATCCTTGCACAAGTACGCGTTAAAGAGGAAGATGCTGTTATTAATTATTTACCCTACGGACACCGGGCCTATTCATGTGGGATTGAGGCTTCTTATCTTCTTTACCGGCATACGAAAGACACCTCCTACATTCATCAGGCCCATCAGTTTATGGAAAAAAGTAAATCCCTGATCATTTACCGGGATTTATTGTCCAGGAAAAAAGAATATTTCCCTGATGTTCCGGAAGAATTTCTCGACCGTGAAATGGAACTTAAGAGCAAAATGACGGCATTAAAACAGCAGCCAGGTTCGGAAAAAATGACCAGCACATTAGCCGAAATGGATCGCTATTACACCCTCATGGAAGAAAAGTATCCATCGTATTACCAGTCGAAATTTCAAATGACCATACCTTCTTTTGATTTTTGTCAATCTTTATCAGAAAAAAAAGGCCAAACCTTCATACAGTACCACGTTGCAGACAATGCGATTTACTTCTTAACCTATGGAAATACTCCCCAGTTCGAATATGTGCCGTTGGATAGTGTTTTCAGAAAAAAATTTAATGCTTTGAAACGTTTGGTAAGTGAGCCCCCCACGTTGAAAAAAAACGAAGCCGCTTCCTTTGCGCACTTGTCAAACATGATTTATTCAAAACTTTTTAAATCCGTAAAGAACCCCAAACACGACGTTCTTATTATTCCGGAAGGGTTTCTAAGTCAATTCCCTTTTGAAATATTAGTAACGGATACGGCCGGTTCATTTAAAACATTTCCTTACCTCATTCAGGGTTTCCACCTCCGCTATGCGCATAGCCTCAAAATTTATTCCCTGCCTGCCCCTTCAAAACAGGATTCGGGGATAAATAAAATTCTTGGTTACGCCCATTTGGAAAAAAGTAGCAATAAAACAGCCACTCCGCTACCCGGCTCCGCGAACGACCTTTATTCCTTGTCCACGGCTTTTCCGAAAAGTTCGTTCACCTTTCGTATAGGCGACCGCGCCACGAAGTCCCAATTCCTTCACGATTTGCAAGGGCCTTACAACCTGATTCATGTAGCGATGCATGCATCCTCCAGCGTTGCTGACCGGAACAACAATAAGATTGAGTTCAAAACGGCTGACCATGAGTCCGTCTTTTTGTACGCATACGAACTTATTCCAATGAAGCTGAAAGCCCATACGGTAGTGTTAGCCAGTTGTGAGTCTTCCTCAGGCAGTCACGTCATGGGGGAGGGGACGTTCAACCTCGAGCGGGCTTTTTCACAAATGGGGGCCACTACGATCATCTCTTCCGCCTGGCAAATGCCCGATCGCCTGGGTTCCCAGGTCATTGAATTTTTTTATCGGCAACTTCAAAAGTCCCCCCAGGATATGTCTGGAAGTTTATCGCGTTCAAAATCAGACTACCTAAACAACGCCGATGAATACACGGCACATCCCTATTTCTGGGCGGCCTTCCTTTGCATTGAAAACCAACGGGGCTCGCGTTAAGGTTTTTTGGAGGAAACAACATAGTGTGCCCCGCGTGTTACAAACAGGCCCAATGTAGGATCATATGCCAATGGATAATCCAATGCTATTCCTACATGACCCGGATTGAATTTCGGCCAATGAAGGTGCTTGGCATTTTCATCGCATACATAATAGCCCACAACAAACTCGCGCATCAAGAACGGGTAAAAACGCATGTGGTTAAAGGTGAAAAAATTATACGAATATTTTTTTCCATTGCGGTCGGTGTAGTGACTCTGATTCATCAAAATCGGAGTAGGACATCCATGCGGGCCGGCAGCCAACTTATCCAAAAAAAAATCTGTTATCTTATTCTTTTTGCGACCACTCTCAGTTACGCCGGTGCGTAATAAAAACAACCTGCGAATGTCCGGTCCAATACCGTGGAAAAAACCCGGCAGGATCATAGGAACAGCCATCAAGGTTACATCGTCTTTGAGGGTATTTTCAAAATGGCAGAATTTTATACCCTCATAACTGCATTCGCAAATCATTCCTGGATCGTTAATAGGAAGCTCTGGTCCTGTCTCCATTTCCAGCGTAACCGGTTTGACCTTTCCATCAGGATGAAACAATACGTTTACTCTTGTGGGTAATACTTTTTTTGCCATGATTTTCTTGGTTTAGATCAAAGACTCATTGTGAAGATAGAATAAATCTCTTCATACCTGCAAAAGGAGATTTGCGTTACCATCCTGGCTATAATGCAGGTCACGAAGTCCACGACGAAAGCACGAAGGGCACGGCGCATTTTCCGATCACCGATTACCTTTTGTACCAGCTTACTGTTTCAAAACACGGGTAAGACTCTCCAATTAAACCTTTCCATCCCACCCTCCGCCACCCGGAGTTTTTATTACCAGCCTATCTCCCGGATTCACAACAGTGCTGTCCATCCCTTTTAACTTTTCTTTTTTGCCGTCCCGCCGAATGAGAATTTGTTCTCCCGTTTTCCCTTGACCACCACCATTCAAACCATAGGGTTTTTCTTTCCGGTGTTGGGTGAGTAGATTGATCTCCAGCTTTTCCTTGAAAAATATCTCCCGCTCAATACCCTCGCCACCTTTCCATTTTCCTTTTCCGCCGGAACCTTTTCGTATTTCAAACCGCTCGAGCCGGACCGGGTAGCGCAACTCAAGTAATTCAGGGTCGGTAATGCGTGTATTAGTCATATGTTGGTGCACAGCATCGGTTCCGTGAAAACCTCTGGCGGCACCAGTGCCGCCACAGATGGTTTCGTAGTAGCCGAAATGATCATTGCCAAACAGAAAATTATTCATAGTGCCCTGACTGCATGCTGCCAGGCCAAACGCTTTTAACAGCGTGTCCGTTAAACGTTGACTGACTTCTGTATTACCTCCGACCACTGCAGGGAGATTGCCTTTTGAAAAATCCGGATTCAGTAATCCAATCGGTAAGACAACGTCAACCGGTTCCATCAAACCCTCATTCATTGGTAAAGGGTGGTTGACTAATAATCGAAGTGCATATAGCACCACGCTCTGAACAATCGCCTTGGTGGCGTTTAAGTTTCCGGGATGCACCTTGGCGGACCCCGTGAAATCAATTTTAAGGCGGTCGCGCTTCTTTGTAATTTTTACTCGTAGCACCGAACCGTCATCCAATCGTTCAACGCCATTGAAAGAACTTTTCCTTAATGATTTTATTTTTTCTTTCAACATAGAAGCCGCGTGCTTTCGCAACGCAATCATGTGATGAACGACTTCTTTCACATCATACACTCGGCAAAGCTCTTGTAGACCTTTTTCTCCGAGGTTGACGGCGGCGAGGGCACCATTGAGGTCAGCCAGGTTTTCTTCAATGGCCCGTGTGGGATATCGTGCAGTGGATAAAATTCTCCTGACATGTTCCCATTGTTGCTGCCCACGTTTCACCAGCCAGGTTGGAGAAATAATCACGCCTTCTTCTTCCAGTCGTGTGGCATTGGCAGGCATGGATCCGGGCTTCATTCCGCCGATCTCGGCATGATGAGCCCGGTTGGCTACATAACCAATTAATCTCTTTTTGTAAAAAACTGGTTTGATCAGCGTGACATCAGGTAAGTGTGAGCCACCAAAGGCGGGGTGGTTAGTTACAATGACATCGCCTTCTTTCATGGTGATCGCTTTGCTTACCTCCCGCACACATACACCCATACTGCCCAGATGTACCGGAATGTGCGGTGCGTTTACTACAAGATAACCCTGCGCATCAAGCACGGCACAGGAAAAATCCAAACGCTCCTTTACGTTGACCGAAAAGGAAGTTCGCTGTAGCAGTGCACCCATTTCCTGGGCTAAGGCTGTAAAACGATTAGTAAATAGTTCCAGCTGCGCTTCACGTGAGTGGGATGCCGTGGTTGATGACTTTTTCTTTTGAACGAGCAGTGCATTGTTCACCGCATCCAACGACCACTGCCAGTGTTCTTCAAGGAAGGTGGTCGAGTTTCCACTAATGACCAAAGCGGGCCCGGCAATCGTAGCGCCGGGTGTTAATTTCTCCCAACGATAGATTTTGCCTTTCTTTCTTTTTCCACCCGATTGTATCCATAACGTTTTTTCAAATTTCGGTTGATAACTTTTTATTTTTTCGTTTGTAAATCTCTCCAGGCTGGGTTCTACCGAAGCAATGACTCTTACCGATTCAACTTCCACTTCGCGATCGATCCAATGGCCAAAGATGGACTCATATTTTTTCCGGAAGGACGCCATAACATTATCTTCCGAACGGTAGTCAATTTCCAGGGAACTATCCTGCCCTTCAAAACGAAGAAAGACCAGGCTCTTCTTCCATGTAATTTCATGTGCTGAAAAATTTTCTGACATAAGCGTTGCCTTCGCTTTGGAGAAAAGATCCCCGAGCGTTTTTTGAAAATCCAGCGAAAAAGTCTTCCATGGTTGGAGTACTAATTTTTCCTCAAACCTTTCGACGGCCGCATGACCAATACCATGGGCACTGAGCAATCCCGCATCGTAGGGTGCGAGCACCTGCTTTATGTCCAGGATTTCCGCCAGGGCGCAGGCGTGCTGACCACCGGCTCCTCCAAAACTCAGCAGGGTAAACTCACGAGGGTCATGCCCCTCTTGAACAGAAATCTTTTTTATAGCCTCCGCCATTTTTTCGTTGGCAATTTGAATCAACGACTCCAGC
>JANYKP010000129.1 GCA_025358195.1 Cyclobacteriaceae bacterium | reverse complement strand
GCCCTTGCCGGGTAAGGATAATTGTTAATTTTGCCCCGGCCTAAATTTTATTGTTGCCACTTATATCCATGGGCAAATTTATTCGTCTCAAGAAAGGATTCACGATCAATCTCGTGGGCAAAGCCGCCCCCAAAATAGCTGAAACGGAACCTGCTGAAACAGTCTCCATCAAACCCTCCGACTTCCACGGTCTGTATATTCCAAAAGTGGTTGTTAAAGAGGGTGACATTGTGAAAGCGGGCACTCCGCTCTTCCACGACAAACGACTTGAACGAGTACAATTTACCTCCCCTGTAAGTGGTGAGGTTGTGGAAGTGCGTCGCGGGGAGAAACGCACGCTGTTGGAGATCAAGATACTGGCCGACAAAAAGAGTGATTATGAAAGTTTCAGGAAATACACCGTTTCTGAAATTGCTAACCTCGCTGTCGATAACATTAAGTCGCAACTTCTTCAGGCAGGCGTATGGCCCAATCTCATCCAACGACCATTTGGGACAATTGCTGATCCAGTTGCGACGCCCAAGGCTATTCACATTTCTGCCTTCGACACCCACCCACTGGCCCCTGACTATAGCATCTTGTTCAAAGGACAAGATCAGTTCTTCCAGATAGGTGTTGATATTCTGAAAAAATTAACGACAGGTGTTGTCAATCTAAATACTCATACTACCACCGAAATCTCAACTGTATTCTCCCAGGTAAAGGGCGCGGAAGTAAACAAATTTTCCGGACCGCATCCGGCAGGATGTGTTGGCGTGCAGATTCATCATATTGACCCGATCAGTAAAGGCGACCTTGTATGGACAATCAATCCCTACGGTGTCATTCAAATCGGCAAGCTTTTCCTGAATGGTGTTTATGACGCTTCAAAAATAGTAGCCGTGGTGGGCTCGGAAGTAAGGAATCCTCAGTATTACAAGACGGTGACCGGTGCGTCGATCAAAAAATTAGTGGCGAATAATCTGACGAATGAAAATGTGAGATTTATTTCCGGTAACCCACTTACCGGGACCAACATCGGAAACGAAGGGCACCTGGGTTTTCATGATCTGCAGCTGACGGTTTTGCCGGAGGGCAACCATCATGAATTTATTGGCTGGATTATGCCGGGCGCCAATAAGCTCAGCATTCACCGGGCATGGGGATTATTTTCATTCCTAAAGCCGAATAAGGAATTCAAATTAGACACGAACACACACGGGGAGCCACGCGCTTTTGTTCAAACAGGTGTTTTCGAAAAGGTAGTACCAATGGATATTTTACCGACGCACCTGATAAAGAGTGTGCTGGCGGAAGACATTGATGAGATGGAGGCCTTGGGGATATTCGAAGTAATTGAAGAAGACTTGGCCCTTTGCGAATTTGTGGATGTCTCCAAACACAACGTACAGGAGATACTCCGCGATGGACTTGAGTTGATCAGAACGAGCTAAGCGAGTATATGAAGTTTTTAAGGAACCAGCTTGATTCGGTCAAGCATTATTTTGAAAAAGGCGGAAAGTGGGAGAAGTATTATTTCGCCTACGAGGCATTCGATACATTCTTATTCGTACCCAATACAACTACGGAGGCAAAAGGCGTTCAGATACGGGATGCAATCGATTTGAAAAGGTTGATGATGACCGTTGTCATCGCGATGCTGCCATGCCTGATTTTTGGCATGTGGAATGTAGGGCATCAGCATTTTCTCGCACTGCAACAAGCAGCAACGGTGGGGCAGAAGTTCTGGTTTGGCATACTGAAAACCGTTCCGATCATTGTCGTGTCATACGGTGTGGGTCTCACCATTGAATTCATTTTCGCCACGATCCGGCGGCATCCGGTAAATGAAGGTTTTCTTGTCACCGGAATGTTGATACCATTGGTAATGCCTGCCAGCATTCCTCTTTGGCAGGTGGCAATTGCTACTGCATTTGCGGTCGTTATAGGAAAAGAAGCGTTCGGGGGCACCGGCATGAACGTGGTAAACATTGCGTTAACGGCTCGCGCCTTTTTATACTTTGCCTATCCTTCACAAATTTCCGGGGAAGTATGGACCTACCTGGGTGATGGTGCCAAGACCGTTGCGGGGTATTCAGGAGCCACACCGCTGGCCCTCGCGGCCCAATCGACGGGTAATGTAGTTAGTGACTTCAATTCCTTTGGTGCTGGCTGGGCGGATGGAATTTATAATTTCTGGAATATGTTCATGGGGGTGATGCCGGGTTGCATCGGTGAGACCTCAACGTTGATGTGTCTGATAGGGGCAGCCATTTTGATCATCACCGGAGTTGGAAGTTGGAAGATTATTGTCAGTGTGTTTGCCGGAGCGTTTGGAATGGGTCTCTTTTTGAATGCGGTAGGCACAACACCGTTTACCCAAATGCCGGCATATTATCACCTGGTAGTGGGTGGGTTGGCCTTTGGTGCAGTATTTATGGCAACGGATCCGGTGACGGCTTCGCAGACAGAAACAGGAAAGTGGATTTACGGTATTTTGATTGGTATCTTTACCGTGCT
>JANYKP010000117.1 GCA_025358195.1 Cyclobacteriaceae bacterium | reverse complement strand
TTATAAGAAACTCCATCGGGGAGATAGTAGGAAAGGTCCACCTGGCCGTATGCGGAGAACAAAAAAAACGCAAAGATCAGAGAGAGAGCGAGTTTCTTCATGGAGTTTAAGCTTAAGTTGAAAACAAGGTTAGTATTATTCGGGTACACAAGCAACCAGCAATGGTTTGAGCGGTTGGTAGATTAAGAAATTGTTAATAACTTGTTTGTAACATTTAAAGAACTGGTAAAACGGTCTTAACCAAGAAAGAATAGTTTTGTCGATCTCAAAAACGTTAATCAAAACCCCAAAACCTATGAGGAGAATTTTACTGCTACTGGTTGCTGTTTCGCTGACTACCACCCTTGGGGTGATGGCGCAGGGAGTAACCACCGCCAGTCTTACTGGTATCGTCAAAGACCCAAAAGGTGAAGTAATACCTGGAGCAAACGTGGTGGCTACACACACCCCGTCAGGCACAACCTACGGAACAGCCTCCCGTGTGGACGGATATTATAATTTTCCAGCAATGCGCGTAGGGGGTCCCTACACAATTAAAACTTCCTTTGTAGGCTACAAAGAGCAGGTACAGGAGAACATTTATCTTGAACTCGGTCAGACGCTGGTCTTGAATTTTGCTATGGTGGATGAGGCCACCCAATTGGAGGCGGTGGTAGTTTCAGGAGCCGTAGACCCGGTGATGAATTCTGAAAAGATAGGAGCCTCTTCCAATTTTGGCGTTAATCAGATACAGCGGCTTCCCTCCATCGGTCGGAATTTTCAGGACATAACTCGGATGACACCTCAAGCCGGCGGCGGGTTCACCTTCGGTGGAAGAAGCAGTTTGTATAACAACCTGACAATCGACGGGGCCTCCATGAACAACGTGTTCGGATTGAATGCCCTTCCAGGAGGCCAGTCAGCGGCGACTCCCTTTGGTATGGATGCTATCCAGGAGATTAGTGTTAACCTTTCGCCCTATGACGTTCGCCAAGGGGGATTCACCAGCGCCGGCATTAGTGCGGTGACACGAAGCGGAACAAATGAATTTAGCGGATCTGCTTATTATTTTTTCCGATCGCAAAGCTTTGCAGGAACAAAAGTTGACGGAGCTGAAAGCCCCATACCAAATTTCAATTTCAAGAATTATGGCTTCCGGTTGGGCGGTCCACTGATCAAGAATAAACTTTTCTTTTTTGCCAACGTAGAGTTTGAACAACGGTCAGATCCTTTTTATACGTTCCCGGTCAGGGAGAATGCATCATCTCCTACCTCGGGCCACGCGCAAGCGACAGACGATGCCGATCCGCTTACGGGCCTTGCCGGGCTGAAAAGCTTTTTGATGACGAACTATAATTATGATCCGGGCGTGTACAAAGATTTTAGCCGCGCCACAGAAAATCAACGCTATGTAGTACGTTTTGATTATAACATTAATCAAAACCACAAACTTACATTACGTGGTAACATTACGAATGCGTTTCAAGATCAATTCCCCAGCACTTCGGGCGGTTTCACGGGTGGCCCTACTGGTGGACGGGGTAATTCGAACAATGTCCTTTCTTATTCTTCTTCCTTCTATCGGATCAACAACAATCAATACTCTGCAACGCTTGAGTTAAATTCAACATTGGGAGGAGGGAAATTTGCCAACAATTTGGTGGTGGGCTACACGGCCCTTCGTGACTTCCGTCAGAATGCCGGAGGACTGGAAGTTCCCAGTATCGCTACCGTTGACATCCTGGGCCCCAACGGACAAGCCTTGACATCGTTTGGTCCTGATCCGTTTACGAAAAACAACTTGCTGGATCAGGATGTCATTCAATTCAACGATTACTTCACGATGTATTTGAAAGACCATACGGTCACGATTGGTACTGCGAACGAATACTATCATTTCAACAACGTCTTCACCCAGGTGGTGAACGGAAATTATCGGTATAACAGTCTGTCGGATTTTTACCAGGACGCTGATCCTGCAACCGCCGCCATTGGCCGGCCAGCAAATTACAATATTCAATACGTGGCAGTTGCCGGAGGCCCGAAAGCAACGGCTGCGAATTGGTCAGCATTACAATTGGGTGGGTTCGTTCAAGATTCATACAAAGGGATTCAAAATATGACGATCACTGGTGGTATCCGTATAGATGTTCCTCTTTACCTGACGGACCTGCCGAAGAATAATTATGTGAACTCCATTAATCTGAATGGCGAACAATTACGGGTAGGCGGTTGGCCTAAAGTTTCCCCGCTGATTTCTCCACGGATAGGATTTAACTGGGATGTGAATGGAGACCGCAGCACACAATTACGTGGTGGTACGGGTGTGCTCACCGGCCGCGTTCCATTTGTATGGTTATCCAATATGGTCAGCAACAATGGTCTCTATTTCGGCCAGACTGTCAACACCAACGTTCCGGCCGACCTGACAGGAGATGGATATCCTTATAACTTCAACCCTACTCCGTATACTGCTCCCGAAAAGAATTATTCGAACTTAACGACGGGTACTCCAACATTGATCACGAATCCACTCGACAGGAACTATGGAAGATCTGCGATCGTGCCCTCCGTCAATACGGTATCCAAGAATTTCAAGTTTCCACAAGTGTGGAGAACTAATATAGCGGTTGACCAAAAACTACCAGGAGGCGTAGTGGGTACGCTGGAATTTATTTACACGAAGGATATTAATGCGGTTCTTATCAGGGATGCAAACCTTGCTCCCGCTACGGCTACATTGGCAGGTGATGGACGACCCCTATATGGTGCAGTTCCCGGAACTCCTGCCACGGACCGTCAAATTCTTTCTAATGATCGGAGGATAAGTGGTGATTTGGGTCAGGCACTCGTGCTGGAAAATACCAACAAGGGTTACCAGTGGAGCCTCACGGCACAATTCAGAAAGAACTTTAATCCTAACTTCTCAGTAATGGCCGCCTACACCTACACAGATTCGCGTGAGATTAACCCTCAAAGCGGTTCGACTGCAGGTGGAATTTTTGCATCGCAGAATAACGTACTCGGACCTAATAATTCGGGCTTGTCGTATGGACAGGCGCTTACTCCACACCGTGTTATTGCCTACGGCTCCTGGCGCAAAGAGTATATGGACCACTTGGCAACGACCATTGGATTTACCTATGAAGGCCGCTCCGGTAACAACTTCTCGTATGCTTACTCGGGTGATCCGAACTCGGATGGTATTGGTAACAACGATATGATTTACATCCCGCGCAACAAGAGCGAAATCGTACTGAGCACCAGCGATGCCAACGATCCTCGAACGATTGACCAGATTTGGACGCAACTTGACAACTACATTTCGCAGGATAAATACCTGGATGCTCGCCGAGGACAATATGCTTCACGAAACGCCACCTTTGCACCCTGGGTAAATCGCTTGAATTTTAGCTTACTGCAAGATTTCTATGTCGATGTGAAAGGAAAAAGGAATACCCTTCAGTTTTCACTCAACATTGATAATCTGTTGAATATGTTTAACTCAAGCTGGGGTTTGGTTCGCTTCCAGGCAAGAGGCAACTTGATGCGTTTTCTGGGATATGAGCAACCGCATACTGCCGGGACGACAACGTCACCATTTGCAACTGTGGGTCCATCCTCCACGGTTGGTCTGCCTTGGGCAGCAACTACCGGAAGGCCGGTTTATGCGTTCGATAGGAATGCAGACTCCACACCGCTTTCATCCTCGTACATTCCCGATACGACTGTGAATGGAAGGTGGCAAGTGCAGTTGGGTTTCCGTTACATTTTTTAATCAATTCTAATCCTCAAAAAATGAAACACATGAAATACACCAATAAAACATTGATGGTGGTTGGATTGATAGCAGGGCTTTTTTCCTGTAACGAAATGGTCAGCCCGACACCGAACCTTACCAAACCAGCGGCTTCTTATTCTGCCAATTTTTTGTTTGTAAATGCCTCTGCGGATGCACCTGCCCTTAGTTTCTTTGTGAACAACGACAAGATTGGAACAGACGCGGGTTCAGATACACCGGGGAGCTACGCACAGGTCGCTTATACACAGGTCCCCCTTACCTCACCAGGTTTTGCCGGTGGCTTAACCGCAAATACGAATATTCGGGCACGAGCTGCCTCCGGTTCAATTGGAGGACTCTTAGGAACAAATGACTTGATTTATCGCGCTGGTAATACGAATGTAAATAATTTCGTGGGCGTTAGTGGAAACAGCTATTCGGTGTTTGTTGTTGATAGCATCAATCGACCCGCGCCGTTGCGCACATATAACTCGGGTAATTTTGGAGATATCACTTATTATAATCCAAAGACGGGCACACAGATTTCGGTGGTTGATAAAGCGAACATTACAGACCCAACAGAACTTGGTAACCTTGTAACGATTGGAGTGGTGCCGCTAGGAGCCAGTGATATCGGTGGTCCACGGTTTTATTTGGTTCAGGATGTATTCCCAACGATTTCCGCACCCACCACACAAGCGGGGATTCGTTTAGTGAACGCGGTGCCAAATGCAAATGGCACTCCTGGCCAACCTTCGTTATCTATTCGGTTGAGGCCAGCAGCGGGTGCTGCTATATCGCTTGGGGCTGCAACAACCCACGTTACTAATTCGGCAAGCTTAAATCCATCCGTTGGATCCCGCACGGTAACCACTACTCCGCCGACTGTACCAGCTTCAACCTTTCCATTACAGACAATCGCTGCTGCAAGCGTGCCGATCAATTACACGCTCGAAGCCAGTACCAATAACTATGCAACAATTGCGTACAGTGCTCCGGTAAGTTTCACTCCTGGGAAAAATTATACGGTGTTCATGAGAGGCCTGGCTGGCAAAACCGGTCCGAAGGGCCTAAGTCATGGTATCATAACCCACAACTGATCATTCACCACTAAAGAATTATGAAAATGAAAAATATTAATACGATTCGAATGGTTTTTCTGGTGAGTGCCTTTGCCCTAGTGTTTGGTAGCTGTAAAGATGATTTTACTGTACCGGACCCCGCATCCGGAAATACAATAATGTCTTTCATCACCAACAATCCAGAATTCAATGTTTTGAATGCGGCCCTGATCAAGACCGGACAGAATAACGGGTTGAAGACCATAAATTCCGGAAATATTACCTTGTTCGCTCCCAATGATGATGCCTTCGTTACTTACTTTAGATCCAATAGTGCTATCAATGCTACTACAGGTACGGAGACGGACGCCATCAATTTCATTAATAGTCTGACAACCACGACAAGTCCTTTGACAATGGCACAGTTGAACTCGATCTTAACCTATCATATGGTGAGTTCAACACTTAAATCTGATCAGCTTACCGGCAACCAGGTTTTTACCACGTTGAATGGCTCACGGCTATCCATCTCGAAAGGGGCTACAACTGTACTGAATGCAAACAGTGCTACGCAAGGAGCTACGATAATAACATTTGATGCACCTGCCGCCAATGGTGTCGTGCACACCATCAACCGCGTGATGGCAGTAACAGGGAGTCTAACGACTAATGTTTTGTCTACTATTGGAACAAGTGCAACGGCACCGACCACGGGTATTACCGTTAGCTATGCGACAGGGGTTGCGGTTGTGGCGGGTGGTACTCAAGTGGGGACAGCTAATAATTACGAACTCTTGGGGGTAGCCATCAGAAAGGCCGGTCTTGCTCCTACATTGCTCCCCAATATTACTCCGCTGCCTGATTTTACAATTTTTGCTCCGACCGATGCAGCCTTCCAAACCTATTTGGGAATTTTGGTGGTAGGAACTACCAATGAAGCGGCGGCTCAAACCGCTATCAATGCAATGGATCCAACTGCACTGGCCAACATCCTGAAGTATCATATCGTGTCAGGAAGAGTGGTTTCGACCGACTTGACGGACGGACAGGTTGTTAATACGTTGCTTGATGGCAACAGTTTTACAATAAGTATCAGTGGATCTACCATCACGTTGGTTGACAAGAACACGGGGATTGCTGATCCTGTCATCGTTGCACCTTTTAATGCGCTTACCAACTCAGGTATCGTTCACACCATCAATGGAGTTTTGCGATCGAATTAACATTTAAAGTGAATGGAATAAAAAGGAGGCCTGTATGGGCCTCTTTTCTTTTCTAGGGGTTTTGAGTACATTCATTTCATGGCAAAACCAGTTTTGGCTCTATTCGCACTAGCTCTGGCCTTGTTGCTCGCAGATTGTTCCAAAAGAGCTGGCAAGGCCGAATTTACCACTGAGCCTGAAGTACAAATTGATCTGGACCAGATCCGGGAACGTGGCTTTTTACAAGCTATTGTTGACAACAATTCTATCAGTTATTTTATCTACCGCGGCCAACCGATGGGTTACGAGTATGAACTTCTCCAAAGTCTTACACGCCATTTGAAAATCAAGTTGAAGATAAAAGTAATCAGCGGAGTTGAACAGTCGATTGACTTGTTAAACAAA
>JANYKP010000113.1 GCA_025358195.1 Cyclobacteriaceae bacterium | reverse complement strand
CATTATTCCTCACTCGTCACTCGTAATTCGTAAATTGAACTATGAATCGTAAACAAGCCATCAAAACCATCGCGGTAGGGGCCGTGAGTTCGGTTGTGTTACCTCAAATCGCCAAGGGCATGAATACACTTCCAGACGATTTAAAAAACAATATCAACCATTCGGTGTGCCAATGGTGCTACAATGACATTCCGCTGGACAAGCTTTGCGAAGCAGCAAAGGAGATCGGAATAAAATCCATCGATCTGCTCAAACCCGAAGAATGGTCCACAGCCAGTAAATACGGCCTTACCTGTGCAATGGCATATGCCAGTGGTTTTGGCCTCAGCAAGGGGTTCAATGATGTTTCCCTTCATGATCAACTTTTGAAAGATTACACCACGAACATTCCCAAAGCATCCGAAGCGGGATTAAAAAACGTGATCTGCTTCAGCGGCAATGCAAATGGGTTGAGTTACGAGCAAGGACTTGAGAATTGTGCGAAAGGTTTAGAGCCCGTGTTGAAAATAGCTGCCAAAAACAACATCGCTGTTTGCATGGAACTGCTCAACAGCAAAGTGGACCACAAAGATTATCAATGTGATCATACCGAGTGGGGTGTGAGGTTGTGTGAAAAACTGGGCTCTCCCAACTTCAAATTGTTGTATGACATCTACCACATGCAGATCATGGAAGGTGATGTGATCGCGACTATTAAAAAACACAATAAATACATTGCTCATTACCATACAGGCGGCGTTCCCGGCAGAAACGAAATAGACGAAACCCAGGAACTCTACTATCCCGCCATCATGCGGGCGATTGTGGCAACGGGCTTCAAAGGATTTGTTGCACAGGAATTCATTCCAAAGCGGCCGGATAAGCTGGCTTCGTTGAAGCAGGGGGTGGGGATTTGTGATATTTAACGTTTGTCGTTTGAGATTTTCAAGAAAAATTTTTTCGGTAAACAAGGATTTCGTGTAAGGAGGAAATGCCTGTCACGCAAAGACCGCAAAATTAGGACGCTAAGATCGCAAAAGTCTAATCACAATTGACCGATCAGCTCCACATATAAGTTCGTCAGCTTTGCTTCTGCCTTGCCAGCGATCTTTATTATCTCGGCGATGACGGCAGGCTTCAGATTATCGGGATCACAGTCGTCCGTCAGGACGGAGATAGCACAACATGGCAGCCCCATATGGTTCGCCACGATCACTTCGGGTACCGTGCTCATGCCAACGGCGTCCGCACCAATCATGTGAAGATAGCGATACTCAGCGCGCGTCTCCAGATTTGGACCCATCACACCGGCATACACGCCCACATTCAATCTTATTTTTTTCTTCTTCGCAATGCCGATGAGTTTTTTATTCAGATCACGGGAATACGGCTGACTCATATCCGGAAAGCGTGGACCCAGGACCGTAAAGTTTTCGCCGCGCAGGGGATTGTCCGGCTGCAAATTAATGTGATCATCGATGAGCATCATCTCTCCCTTCTTCCATTTCAAATTCATGTTGCCGGCGGCATTAGAGATCAGCAGGGTTTTTATGCCCAGCATTTTCATAACACGCACCGGTAGTGTTATTTGCTTCATGTTATAGCCTTCATAGTAATGAAAACGTCCCTGCATGGCGAGCACCCGTTTTCCTTTTACCATTCCATAGATAAGTTTACCCTTATGAAATTCGACTGTTGAGATTGGAAAATGAGGGATGGAGTTGTAATTTATAACTACCGGGTTTTTGATCTCTTTAACAAAAAGGTTTCCCAGTCCTGTGCCCAGGATGACCCCCACTTCGGGTGAAGTAATACCGTGCTGACGAATGAAGGTGGTGGCTTCTTGTATGTGCTCAAGCATAATTTTCCTGTTTAACCCACTGACTTTCAAACATAAACTTTTTTCTTCAAGAACTGCTTGCTTTGGGCTTAAAGCCTATCAACATTATAGCAAAATTACCATGGCCTTAAGATCATGACAATTCAAGTCCAACTCGGCACAAAGTCAACCATCTGCCATGCATCTCCTGAAATTACTGCCCATAAAATCCGTGGACAACAGTCGCGTACAAGCTCTATATTTGAATAACCTTAAC
>JANYKP010000076.1 GCA_025358195.1 Cyclobacteriaceae bacterium | reverse complement strand
TCTACTTTACAGCTGAAAGGCCTGACGCACTTGGCAAGGAAGATATTTATAAAAGCCAATGGTCAAACAACCAGTTTCAAAAGCCCGTCAATATTGGTGCTGGGGTAAATTCAAAGTTGGATGAATTCAACGCATTTGTTGATCCCCATGAACAATACATTCTTTTTGGGACAGAAGGAGGCGAAGGTGATTTAGGCAGAGGTGATTTGTACATAAGCTATCGAAATGACAATGGCACCTGGACAAAAGCAAAAAATCTTGGATCACCCATCAACAGCTCGCGACTGGACTACTGCCCGTTTGTTTATAAAGAAACGTTGTATTTCACCAGCGAACGGGCGATACCCATATCCGATGGTACCCAAAAGCAATCCCTTAAAGAAATGAAAAATAAGCTCGGTAGTTGGGGCAACGGTTGGGGTGATATTTATTCCGTTCCGCTGAATAGCATTATCCAATTGAAGTAACTGGATCCTATAACCATTGCCAGGCCCTGGATTCACCATCAGCCCTTTTTCGTCCAGGCACCGAGGATAAAACCAGAAATGGTTAAACCGACAATCATGTAGCCAGCGGTGATCCACGCCAGACCTAAGGGTGATTGTGCAAACATATTGGAGTTCATAGTAGGCAAGTGAAGGATACAAAATGTTATAATAAAGGCGATTCCAGCGCCGCTAATGCCGGAGGTAACGTTCAGCCTGGTAAATAGCCAGGCCAGCACATAAACAGGTGCGGCGATGGAGACGAAGTTCAATACCCACACTTCGCCCCCCGGAGCGTTGGCTTGCATGGTGGCCATGTCCAGCCCGACCATAGACATCCACTGCACATTGAAGAGCACTCCGTACCAGAGGAATCCCAGGGCATGCAGAATAACGATGCACACAAGGGCTGCGAGGTGATTGATTTTAAGTCCGTTCATGGGTTTGGTTATTTGTGATAAGTTAAGTTAAATACAAGAGAAAAAGAAGGTTGTTTTGCAACTCCAAGATTAGCCCGAATGGATCACGGTCGCTTTCGAAAAGGTGATGATAGAATTTACTGGGAAAGTATATTTGCACGGCCTATTTGTTTTCATGGAAGAGGACATCAAAAAAACCATTCGTAAAATCATCCATATTGACATGGATGCCTTTTATGCTTCCATCGAGCAGCGTGACAATCCGCAGTACAAAGGCAAGCCCATCGTTGTAGGCGGTTCACCGGAGGGAAGAGGAGGGGTGGTCGCTACGGCAAGTTATGAAGCCCGTAAATTTGGAATACGGTCGGCTATGACTTCCAAAAAGGCCATACAGCTGTGTGCCCATGTCATTTTTATCCGGCCCCGGTTTGATGCTTACAAAGAAGCTTCTAAGAAGATTCGCGCAATCTTTCACCGGTACACCGATCTCATTGAACCATTGTCTCTGGATGAAGCATTTCTCGATGTCACCGAAGACAAGCAACAAATTGGCTCAGCCATTGAAATCGCCAGACAGATCAGACAAGCTATAAGCGATGAATTACAATTAACAGCTTCAGCGGGTGTCTCCGTGAATAAGTTTATAGCCAAAATCGCATCTGACATTAATAAACCGGATGGCCTTACATTCATAGGCCCGTCACGTATTGAAGCATTCATGGAAGAGCTTGCAGTAGAAAAATTCTTTGGCGTGGGGAGAGTAACAGCTGAAAAAATGAAAGCGATGGGCCTTCACACCGGAGGTGATCTCAAAAAACTATCGGAAGCCGAACTGGTCAAACGATTCGGAAAGCCTGGCCGTTTTTTTTTCAAAATTGTCCGTGGAAATGATGACCGCCCTGTTCAGCCTCATCGCGAAACGAAATCGGTTGGAGCTGAGGACACATTTCCCTATGATCTTACGACCCTGGAGGGAATGGACCCGGAACTGGACAAAATTGCAGACACAATTTATGATCGTTTGAAAATCATCAGGGCTTTATTACGGCTCACGGAGTAGCAAATGTTGGCGCGACGTTTACAGTTTATCTGCCAATAAATCAGATTAATTAGCAACCTCTATCTTCACCCGCATCTTCTTTAGTTTCTCATTTTTTATGCTGGCCAATATTTTGCTAACGAGCGACCGCTTTACAGACACATAGGAAGAATGATCAAGTGTTGTAATCAGCCCGATATCATCGGCTTGAAGTCCACCTTTTTTTGTCAATAATCCTACAATGTCCCCTTTGCTTATCTTATCCTTCTTTCCTGCACTGATGTAGAGGCATGCAAACAAGGGCGGTGGTGGAAGTTGCAATTTTCCATTGAGTCTACGTTCTTCAACTGATTTGTCGATATAATCCGGCAACGTCTCGTCATCGGCGAGTACCAGATACGCATCTCCCTCGGCATGCATACGGGCCGTGCGCCCGTTGCGATGAAGGAACGCCTCTTGCTGGGGTGGCAGTTGATAATGTACGATATGCCTTATTTCAGGAATATCCAAACCGCGCGATGCGAGGTCTGTGGCGATAAGGACATTGTGTGCGCTGCCGCGGAATTTAATAAGATTCTTTTCTCGGTCGATCTGCTCCATGGCGCCATGCAAAATGCCATGCTCAAATTTATAATTTGAAAACAAGGCACTGATGCGCTCTACCGCTTCCCGGTGATTGCAAAACACCAGGCACACTTCCTGGTTAAAACTGGCCACCAGCCGCATCAAGGTTTCAACTTTGTCGATGCTTTTGGTGTGTACCAATTTTAGCTTCAGCTTTGATGCCGCTTCTTCTTTCAGATAGTTAAGGGTTTCTGGTTTTGAAAAGGGTAGAAAATCCGGTAACGGATCCAGTCGGGTTGCTGAGGTGAGTATGAATTGCTGTTTCCCGTTCAAGGTTTTAAAAACCACTTTCAGCTCCTCTTGAAAGCCCATCTGCAAGGATTTATCAAACTCATCCAGCACCACTATTTTGACACGTGAAGCATCAAATGACTTTCTTCGAATGTGATCGGCAAGCCTACCAGGTGTGCCGATTACCACAGCAGGCGATTCGCTTAAGCTATTCTGTTCGATCTTCACGGAATGTCCTCCGTAGCAACAGCTCACTTTATAAGAAGTTTTCATGTTCCGGAAGACTTGCTCAATCTGCAACGACAGTTCACGGGAGGGTGCCACAATCAAGGCCTGGACACCATGGGCATGTGTGCTTAGCCTGTTAATCATGGCAATAAGAAAAGCCAGTGTTTTACCTGATCCAGTAGGAGAGAGGAGTACGAGGTTGGTCTCCGAAGCCGCTTTTTCTATAAGCGCGACTTGCATATCCGTAAACTCATCGATGGAAAGATTCTTCAAAAACTCCGCATGGAGGGCATTCAGGTTGCTTTGCATGATGCAAAGGTAGCCTTATCCGGTTTCTTGTAACGAAGGCAAACGAATAATTAGGACCAGGGTGCTTAGTAACCGAAAAGCCAATGGGTAACCTGACTATAGAATCCTGCGATCGAAGGAGGGTAAACAACGATACAGAACAGTAGTCCAAACAGGGACCCATAGAGATGGGCATCGTGGTTGATATGGTCGCTGGATCTCCTTCCCTGGAAATAGGAATAGGCAATGTACAAACTGCCCAGAATGAACCCTGGCATGCACAAACCAAAGAAAATGCACAGGTATTGCATGGGCTGGAGAATGATAAACGCGAAAACAATAGCAGCTACGCCACCCGATGCACCCAATGAATTGTAGCCAGGGTTATCCTTTTGCTTAAAATAGGTGGGCAGATCAGACACCGCAATCGCCATCAGGTAGAGAGCAATAAAATAATAGGCGCCGTTTGAGCCAAACAGAATCGTAAAATCTCGTTCGACCGCGGTACCTAAAAAATAAAGTGAGAACATATTAAATATCAAATGCATGTGATCTTTATGAATGAATCCGGACGTCAAAAAGCGATCATATTGACCTTTTCGTTTAATATTATAAGGATTCATCATCAGCCGTGTCTGGACCGCAGGCCGGTTAAAGGCGTAAAAGCTCATCAATACCGTGATTCCGATAAGGGCCAGGGTTACCGTGAGCATGTCTTTGTCTTCATTTGTTTGCCCAAAGATAGCTAGGAAAGGCCAAGCCAAGGGGACGATGGGTAATGGAAGGCAAATTCCATTTTGCAAACAGCATGTTTCAGAGAAGAGATGACAGGCATCACGGATACAGATGGATTCGAGGAAAAAAGTGTGGATATATATCCAAAACCGGGAAAGAAATCATCGAAAAGGTTGTCCCAAAAGTCATCCACACGGAACTTACTGCAGCGCATGTAAAATTAAATGTTGATCATACCTAAAATGACTATTATGCGCAATAAGTCATTATAATCCTGATAGTTATAGGCAGTTATTTCTCCAAATACTCTATATGCTAAGGGCCTCCTGGATATCCAATTTCTCTCCTGTTTATTCCATTCTTCTCAGTATCTGAGGCATTTTCCTTCTGCTGGCATAATTTTTTTATGATGTGGATCATGATGCAAATCACTCCTATGTAGATACTCTACGCATTGGTCTCAATCCAAGTATCTCTCTTTTTATTTCAAACAGTAACATTTTTATAAATGAAACGCAGTTGCATCATTGCAATAATCAGCGCGGTGGCCACAGCCGCATTTGGGCAACCCGCTCGCAGCACATTCGAAACCTCGATAGCGGGTGAAGACCGAATGTCGTTGGTAAAGAATAGTATTCAACTCACGGCTTGGCATGAAAAGCCCTTCTGGAAATTGTATGAAAATTATGCTGCCAAAAAAGACGAGGCCCCACTAACCTACTCAACGGTTGATGACTTAGCGAAGACGGATAAAACCGTCAGTGACGAAGTTGCCTTGGAAAACGGACAAAAACTACTTGCCTTTAGAAATGAAGAGATCGCCGTATGGAAACAATACTATGTGGAGGTTGGCACTGCTCATAATGGCGTTATCGCACTTCAGTTCCTTCAGACCGAAGCGCTCCTCGACATCATGCAGAGCTCCAACATTTATGAGGGAACACCGCAACGGAATTTCTACTTCCATCCTAAAGCGCTCGCATCTACTCAATCCAACAAGGCTAAGTATGCCACCATGACCAAGGCCCTTACAATTGCTCCCGAAGAATCGGAGGCCTTCTTTGCCATCTACGCAAAATATGAGGCTGAGTGCACGGATATGCTTGGAGAAAACTACAACTTGTTTGAACTGTATATCGGCGATCCTTCCGATTACACACCGGCCTTGGCAAAATCGTTGGGAAACAGCTTGCTAATAGTAATGAAGCGAGAAATAAAACTACGGGAAAAATACTTTGCTGAAATGAACACGGCCATGGGTCCATCTTTGGCGGCCAGCTTTTTGGCCTGGGAAGATTATTACGCTGCTGTCAGCAAAATGTACGTTTGGAACGACGCTCCTTGAAAGGAAGGCTACTCCGCGTCAATCCCAATCCGGTACTTAATGATAAGATTCGATCCAAGATAGTTGGAGAAAAACAGGCCAACTGTCGTGATCCACATGATCGTCAGATAGATCCACCCAATGGCTGTCTCCGGGTGCTTCATTCGGGAGAAAAGAAGTGTGGCGTAAACGATGAACCAGCCTACGTTCAGCAAAGCATGAATTCCGGCCGTGTTCCAGGCTTTGCTCTTGGAATCAATCCTTATAAAGTCAATGGCACCATAGATTATCGCGATGACACTCATGCCCACTGCTCCGGTGAGCGCATACATACCGGCCATACCAAATGCAGCCGTTCCGGTGCTGAGGAAGATAGAGTCCATAACCACGCTGAATGGGTATAACGCGCTGGGGAAATGAATAAGCATCGGATGAAACCGATGCCTTCCCAACCTACCTTTTAAAAGATTAATCATTAACTAAATCACCGAAAACACTAGAATAAGGAAGGCCACAACGGCAGCACCGGCATGGATCAATGCCAGGCTTTTGGGCAGCGGCTTCTTTTGCAGATCCATCACAAAGAGAACCAGAC
>JANYKP010000068.1 GCA_025358195.1 Cyclobacteriaceae bacterium | reverse complement strand
GAATATGTTATGACCCAGGTAGGAATGAGTCGTGAGTACAACATTTTCGAATTACAGAAGGCGCTCATCGCGCAGGATCTGTTCAAGACCTGTCAGATTGCTGACTACTTTGCCAGCAATACCCGTAAGAACCCGTTAATCATGTCCGTCGCTTTTCTCTTCAGCTTTTTTAGTAAGCTTTTGCTGGCAGCGTCGACTTCCAGCAAATCTGAAAAAGAATTGGTTACTGCGTTAAAAATCAGCCCGTTCGCTACACGAGATTATATGAATGCTTTGCGAAACTACTCCCTGGAGAAAATCTTTGAGAATATTTCTCTTCTCAAAGAGGCTGACCTCAAATTGAAAGGTGTGAATTCCGGATCAGAGAATGAAGGTCAGATTTTGAAGGAACTTGTCGTCCGCTTGATTCATTGATGGATCAGAGCACAAGGATACATGGAACAATTCTCGCCATGGAACTATAATGGAATTTGGGCAAGATTGATTACTTTTGAGCTCGTGCATTTCTTATTTTTTGGTGAGCACGGTATTAAATTTTTTTAAACTGTTACGGCAATAAACGCCAGTTCTGTCAGTTCTGAGAGAAAATTACGAATGAAGAAAAGTACGTTGGTACTTACCGCGCTGTTGTTGAGCCATTATTTTTCCAGTGGCCAGGAAACCTTGTCGCAACAAAAACATGAACGCTTGTTCCAAACAGGTTTGGATCTGCTTTTACACTATGAGTATGGTTCTGCCTATAAAACGTTTGGGGAATTTTTGGTGGTGTATCCCTTGTCGGATTCCAGGAAGTCAGATGCTGAATACTATCGAGCTTTCTGCGCGCTGAACCTGTACCATGCCGATGGAGAAAAGCTGTTGGAGGATTACATCGCTTCTTATCCGCGATATCCAAAAGCAATTGTAGCTTTCTTTAATTTGGCCAATTTTTTTTATGCCGAAAAAAACTATGAGAAGGCGGCCCATTATTTTTCCAACGTAGATTTCGCATCCCTAAGCGGCGAGCAACAAAATACGGGGCGATTTCGGTGGGGATATAGTTTGTTCAGCCAAAAAAACCTGATGGAAGCGTTGGATCAATTCAACGCTATAAAAGGCCTTGGAGGGCAGTACGGACCTGCCGCGAGCTATTATGCAGGGTTTATTGAATCGTCCGATGGCGATTACCAAAATGCGCTGATTGACTTGAAGAGGGCAGAGACTAATAATTCCTATGCCACCATTGTGCCGGTCATGATCGCAAATGTTTATTACAAGCAGAAGGATGATGCAGAATTGCTGAAGTATAGTGAAACGGTCTTGGCCAGGGAAAACACTTCATCAGCGGATGAAATCTCTTTGCTTGCAGCCGAGACGTACTTCAGAAAACAAGACTATAAAAAGGCGTTGACTCTTTATATAGGTTTCCTCGATGATCATGAAAAAAATGCAGACCGGGGTGTGCTTTACAGGGCAGGTTTTTCCGCGTTCGCGTCCGGCAGTGATGAACAAGCACTTACCTATCTTAAATCAGCTGCTTCCGACGGAGATTCTGTCAGCGTGTATGCCTCCTATGCTTTAGGATTGTTATATCTCAAACGCCAGGAAAAATCCCTGGCACTGACAGCTTTTGACATAACAAAGAATTTTAAAAAGGATTTGCGCGTCGCCGAAGAAAGCTTATTTCAGTCGGCCAAAATCAACTACGACCTTGGACGACCCGATGTGGCGATCCAGGAATTTGAAACCCTTCTTAAGGAATACCCACAGTCACTCCATGCTCAGGAGGTCAAAGAGTTGTTGTCGCAGGCGTATGTGAATGCGAGTAACTACAATAAAGCGATCGAATACATTGATGCATTGCCGAAAAGGACACTTGCGGTCGATCGTGCCTATCAAAAGGCTACTTTCCTGAAAGGCACGGAACTGTTCAACAAAGAAGACTATGCCCAGGCTGTGCAGTTTTTTGAAAAATCCCTGCGCTATCCAGTTGATCCTGAATACGTTGGAGAGACGAGTTATTGGAGTGCCGAAGCTTACTCATTGGGTAGAAAATATGACCTGGCCATTCCATTGTATGAGCAGGCTTTGGGCGTTTTATCGAAACCGGAAATGGTAAAGGCCTCTCGCTACGGTTTAGGTTATGCCCACTACAATCTACAGCAGTACGATAAAGCATTGGTTAGTTTTAAAGATTTTGTTGCCAAATCGGTGCCTTCAGAACCCAACTACACGGACGGCATCATCCGGCTTGCTGATTGTTACTACGTGAGTAAGGCTTATTCCGAAGCCCTTTCTTTTTACCGAAAAGCGATTCAACGTAACTCCGCTGATGCCGACTATGCTCATTTGCAGTCGGGCATAATCCAGGTCATCCAACGCAAGTACACTGACGCAGGAAGTGAATTTGAGCTTGTAATCAAAAATCCGGCCTCGCGTTATGCTGAGGATGCTTTGTTTCAGCGCGCTCAAATAGATTTTGAGTTGAGCAATTATGCAGTAGCCGTTACCAACTTTACGAGGCTCATCAATTCAGCACCATCCTCCCGCTTACTTCCTTATGCGTACACCCGGAGGGCTGCTGCGTATTTTAATCTCAAGAATTATGATCAAACCGCGAATGACTACATCGCGGTCCTGGAAAAATTTCCAACCCATCCAGCAACGCAAGATTTGCTGTTGCCGCTACAAGAGTCACTCAACCTCGCAAATCGTCCAACAGAATTTGATCGGTACCTTGGACAATTCAAACAGGCCAACCCGGATGCGAAAGGAATTGAATCCGTGGAATTTGAAACAGCCAAGAACTTGTACTTCAATCAGAACTATGCGAAAGCGATCGAGCTCCTGTCGCGCTATGGTACAGGCTACCCTGAGAGTCCACGTTTGACGGAGGCAAAATATTACGAAGCAGAATCGTATTACCGTCTAAAAGAGTCTTCAAAGGCATTGGAAATCTACCAACAAATTTCGAATGACGGTGCGTTCGCCATGTTGAGCAAAGTAATAGCGCGTGTGGCAGAATTGGAATTTAAACAAGGCCGG
>JANYKP010000039.1 GCA_025358195.1 Cyclobacteriaceae bacterium | reverse complement strand
AGCCCTGGGCACTACCACGTCGTCTGACTTGGTGAGGGTGTACCAGTTGACGGCCGGAGAAATATTCTTTCGTATTTTCCAGAGTTCTTCTTTTTGAGCGGCACTTTCAGCAAACAGTACCTCACCCGACTGGAATTTCTCCACGACATTCATGACCCGCTCGGCATCCCGCATGAGCACCTCTTCATCATTGCCATCCAATTCACAGAGCAAGTACGCCTCCATGCCTTCGGTGAGTTTGGTCGTTACAGGGCTGTTCAGAACCTTTTCGCAATAGTCAAAAGTTTTTGCTGCTGCTTCTTTTTCAAAGAACTCCATGCCAGAGGGTGTGATGCCTGCCACGAAAATAGCAGGGACCGCTCTGCAAGCCTCCTCGTTGGTAGCAAAGGGGATCATCATCAGGACATTTTTCTGTGGGAAGCCCCGCAGTTTGAAGACAATCTTAGTGATTATACCCAGTGTGCCTTCACTGCCACACATGAGTTGTGTAAGATTATAGCCGGTGGAATTTTTTAACACATTGGCAGCCGTCCAGATAATTTCTCCGGTGGGTAATACCACTTCCATGTTGATCACGTAATCGCGGGTAACACCATACTTCACCGCCTTGGGTCCGCCCGAATTATTGGCCAGGTTTCCACCAAGGAAACACGATCCGCGACTGGCGGGATCGGGTGGATAGAAAAGACCTTTTTCTTTAACGGCATTTTGAAAGACTTCCGTAATGACGCCGGGCTCCACGGTAGCCTGCAGGTTCAACTCATCTATATTCAGGATCTTATTAAAGCGCTCCATGGAGATGACCAATCCGTTTTTTACAGGCAGTGCCCCACCGCTCAGTCCGGTGCCCGCGCCGCGTGGTGTTACCGGTATTTTATTGACATGACAGATTTTTAAGAGCTCGCTGATTTCCTCCGCTGACCTGGGCTTTACCACGACGTCCGGCATAAAGAAGTAATCTTCCGTTTTGTCGTGCCCATAGTCTTCCATCCTGGTGGCATCCACCAGCACATATTCAGGTCCGACAATCGTGCGGAAACGGTCAATGATCCCTTCAGCGATGTTGTTTTCCGGTGCTTCCAACACTTTAGAGTGTCCCATGAATCGTGTAAATTTGTCTGTGCTCTAAAACAATGAGTAAACCGCCCAAAGTTACACAAATCCGTTTTTACAAAGCGTGCCTGTGTCTTTTCCTTTTTATTGGTTTGCTATCCTGTGGTGGTTCCCGCAAAGCACGAATTCATGATAAGAAGATTGAAACTGTTATTCAAAAAGCCCGCACCTTTACGGGAACGCCTTATAAATGGGGCGGTACCACCCGCTCCGGTCTGGATTGCTCCGGGTTGACCACCAACGCATTCAACGCCATTAACATCACGTTACCCCGCCAGGCGGAGGCACAGGCATCCGTTGGCGAGAAAGTGAAGAAGAAAGATGTTCAGCCGGGTGATCTCTTATTTTTCGCTACCGGCAAAAAAAGAAAAGTAATCACGCACGTGGGTATTGTTACGGATGTTAAAAGCAGCGACAATGTAAAGTTCATTCATGCCTCCACTTCGCTCGGGGTGGTAGAGACTAACCTGTATTCAGATTATTATATAAAGAGGTTTAGGTTAGCAAGGAGGATCATTGATAAGTAAAAGAAGAAATGATAAATATCGAACGTCAAACACCAAATATTATAGTAGGAATGCACTCAATTTGATATTTGGTGTTTGACGTTTGGTGTTTGATATTGTTGACTTAGACGTTGAGGGCTGACTAAAAAGGAACCCCAAAAAAAATTACTCTGCGAACGCAAAGTTCGCCAAGCTGGAGTAGGCATATGAGATTTTGCGGTCTTTGCGTCCTTAATTTGCGGCCTTTGCGTGACATGCATTTTTGTCCTTCACCTAGTAAATGGACATGCGCAGAAAACCATACTTTTTTACTACATTTTGAATTTTACAGCAGTAAATGATCATGTATTATGAAGACTTCACGAAGAAAATTCCTGAAAGCAGGAGCCACTCTTTCATCCCTCTTGCCCGTTTCACAACTTTTTGCAGAAAATAAGTCCACAGCGATCAATAAACCAGTTGTTATTTCTACCTGGGACTTTGGCAAACCAGCAAATGCTGAAGCCTGGAAAGTATTATCCAATAACGGCCGTGCGTTGGATGCCGTGGAGAAAGGAGTACACGTCCCGGAAGCAGATCCGAACGTGACTACAGTTGGCTACGGCGGCGCGCCGGATCGCGATGGCCGCGTTACGCTGGATGCG
>JANYKP010000023.1 GCA_025358195.1 Cyclobacteriaceae bacterium | reverse complement strand
TGTGTCGGTGGTAAAGACTTTCAATTTTTAATTCTTTAAGTTCCCTCACAACGTCACTGTGGTTCCACCATCTGTCCCACTTGTCCCAAATCACATTACTATTAAAGTCACCTGCAATAATACACTTATTAAGATTTGCCTTATGGATTTGCAAGTATTTCCAAAGCTGTCCGATATAACCAAAAGTCGGTGAGTTCGCTCCATGACACCAAGTCCCAATTAAGTTGAAGTCATTATTGACCTTGCAGGCAATGAAATACTTTAATCCGTCTGTGTCCCAATTGAGATTTTCAATTTTAACTTTCTCAGTGGCAAAAATTCCAAGTCCTTTATTATTATTCTCACCAGTCCAAATATAGTTTTTGGCCCAGTCCTTATATTTTTTGTCTTTTGTTATTTGTGGATTCTCGCATTCTTGGACTATGATAATGTTAGCGTCAAATTCTTTAAGGTAATCAAATTTCTTTCGAAGCGCTCCGTTACAATTCCAAGTCAGTATTTTCATCAATTACTAATCTTTATAGAAGCACAGTATCTTGCCGCGCGGCATTGGGCATAACAACCCACTATACATATTGCCATTATTCTACCTTTATCAGTTCGAAAGTACTTAACTAAGTTAATTCACGGCAGACCCAGGTTCCACATCTCCCAATGGCTGCAACAATTTTAACTTTCCATCACCATCCTCCGCAGACAGTATCATCCCCTGCGACTCCACCCCCATCATCTTGCGAGGCGCCAGGTTGGCGATGAAGGTGACTTGTTTACCTACCATTTCTTCGGCCGTATAATGCTGCGCGATGCCACTCAATATGATTCGTGTATCAAGTCCGCTGTTGATGGTGAGCTTTAGCAGTTTGTTCGACTTTTCCATCTTCTCGGCAGCGATCACCTTGCCGATACGTATGTCCAGCTTTGAGAAATCATCAATGGTAACTTCCGGTTTCAAAGGCTTAACGGCTTTTGGCGGCTGACTTGCTCTCTCTACTTCCATTTTCTTAATATTTAGTTTTTTGATCTGAGATTCGATCACCGAATCTTCAATCTTTTCAAATAATAAACTGGCATGTCCAAGCGCATGTCCTGCTGGCAACAAATCCACCGAACCGGTTTCATTCCATCCCAAATCAGGTAAGGCCAGCATTGACTTCAGTTTCCTGGAAGTGAATGGAAGGAATGGCTCCGTCAACACCGCGAGGTTGGCTGAAATCTGTAAGGCAAGATTCAGAATCGTCCCTACTCTGATCATGTCGGTTTTTGCTAATTTCCATGGTTCGGTCTCCGCCAGGTACTTATTCCCCGTACGGGCCAGGTCGATCATCAATGCAGTAGCCTCCCGGAAACGATATGCTTCAATCGAGGCTGCAATTCTTCCGGGAAACTCCTTCACTTCTTTCACCACCTTTTCATCCACCGGCGTGAGCACCCCCCTTGGCGGAACTTTGTTTTCAAAATAGTTCTGCGTAAGCACCAGGGCACGGTTCACAAAATTTCCAAAGATGGCTACCAGTTCGTTGTTGTTCTTCGACTGAAAGTCCTTCCAGGTAAATTCGCTGTCCTTGGTCTCCGGCAGGTTAGTAAGTAATGCATACCGCAACACATCCGGCTTATCCGGAAAGTCCTCTATGTACTCGTGCATCTCGATGGACCACCCCCTGCTCGTGGACATCTTATCGCCTTCGAGGTTCATGAATTCATTGGCCGGCACGTTGTCGGGTACAATAAATTGTTGGGAAGCGTGCAGCATGACCGGGAAAATGATGCAATGAAAAACGATATTATCCTTGCCGACAAAGTGAACGAGCTTCGTGTCCTTGTCCTGCCAGTATTTCTTCCAATCGTCAACCTTCACTTTTCCAAAATCAGATTGCGGGGAGGAGTACTTCTTCTTCCCGTCGCTGAGCTCTTGAAAGAGGGCGCGGGTGGCGGAGATGTATCCGATCGGAGCATCAAACCAGACATACAATACTTTTCCTTCGGCATCGGGCAACGGAACCTTGATCCCCCAATCGAGATCGCGGGTCATGGCGCGGGGCAATAGCCCGGCGTCGATCCACGACTTGCACTGGCCATAGACGTTGGTCTTCCAATCGTCTGCGTGTGATTTCAAAATCCATTCGCGCAGCCACGGTTCGTAGTCTTGCAGCGGCAGAAACCAGTGCTTCGTCGGACGCAGCACCGGTGGAGAGCCTGATAAGGTGGAGCGCGGGTTGATGAGTTCACGCGGACTGAGGGTTGAGCCACACCGTTCACACTGATCGCCATAGGCGTTGGGATTTCCACAGCGTGGACAGGTTCCTACAATGTACCGGTCGGCCAAAAAAGCATTGGCTTCCTGGTCAAAATATTGTTCAGAAGTTTCTTCTGTGAGAAGACCCTTGTTGAACAGCGCCAGGAAAAACTCTTGCGAAGTCTGGTGATGAAGGGTCTCGCTGGTACGATGGTAGACATCGAAGGAGATGCCTAATTTGTAAAGACAGTCTCGAATCAAAACGTGATACTTGTCAATAATTTGTTGGGCCGTGGTATTTTCCTTCAGGGCCTGGTTGGGGATGGCGGTGCCGTGCTCGTCACTTCCGCATACAAAAACTACATTTTTCTTTAAAAGTCGCAAAAACCTTACATAGACATCCGCCGGAATATAGGCTCCCGCCAGGTGCCCGATGTGCTTGGGTCCATTGGCATATGGCAGTGCCGAGGTGACGGTGTAACGCTTGATTTCTGGGGAGTCGGGCATGCTTGAGCCATTAAAAAAATACCCGCAAAGCTAACAAACTCGGAGTATACTTGGAGGGGAATTCTGGGTCCTGGGTCTTGGGTGTTAGGTCCGTTCTACCCAATGACTATTACCATTTACCGATCACCACGCCTCAAGCCGTGTGGATGTTTTTCTCTTGTGCCTTCACATGTATTTTCTCCTCTTCCTGTTTACGCTTCTCTTCCCTGCGCCTGTCGATGATGCCCTGCAGATTTTTCGGGAACCGAACGATGAACTCCGTGTATTTCTCATCGGTAGAGATCAGGTTAATATCACCACCCAGTTTCTCGGTAGCCAGCTTGGCGAGGTAGAGGCCAATGCCGCCAGTTTCAGAGCGTTCGGAGGCACGAACAAACATCTGGAAGATCTTTTCACGGTTCATTTGGGCGATCCCAACACCATTGTCCATCACGCGTGCGGTAACCAGTCCATCCTCCAAGCCTACCGCTATTTTCACGAACGACTCCACGCGTTCCGATTCATTATAAAATTTCACCGCATTGTCGATGAGATTTTCCAAAATAAGCCGGATCATTTCCTTGTCGGAGATCAGGTGGGTGTCCGGGGCCACGTCGAACTCGACCCTGATCTTTGAAGGCACGCCTTTTTTCACTTCGAGGGTAAGGATCTCCTGGATGATCGGCTCAAAGTGCACCACTTCCGGTTTCAATTCGGCGTGGTTGATGCGGTTTACGATCAACAGGCGGGTAAGCACCATGTTCAGTTTTTC
>JANYKP010000570.1 GCA_025358195.1 Cyclobacteriaceae bacterium | reverse complement strand
GCCGATCGCATCATCACCGGTGATCCCGACCTGCTGGTCCTCCATCCATTTGAAAATATTCCGATCATCACACCAAAGGAATTTTTAGATTCGATTTCTTCGTACAAATGATCGGGACGAAACATTGTAGTGAACGAAGTGGCCCATGGAAATGCTTGCCTATTCATGCTTCAGGGTTTCCGCCGGATTTTTATGAACTGCCTTAAAGGTTTGAGTGCTTATCGCCAGAAAGGCAACGATTAAAATCATAAAAACCGGTGTAACAAATGACCACCCACTGAGATCAATATGAAAAGCAAATCCCTGCAACCATTCGCCAATTCCATAGTAGGAAAACGGCAGAGCCAGGCAAGAAGCAATGACAACAAGAAGGAGGAATTCCCTGGTCAGCAATTCAATCAGGCTCAGCGTGGACGCGCCTAGCACTTTCCGTATACTTACCTCCCGGGTACGTTGACTAACGGTAAAAGCAGATAATCCAAACAATCCTAAACAGGAAATAGCAATGGTCAACCAGCAGAAGAAATTGAATAGGCTCACTACTTGTTCATCGCTCTTATACTGACTGGCATAAAAGTCATCTAGAAAAAAATAATCAAACGGATTGTTCGGGAAAAAATTATTCCAAGATTCACGAATGGTAGAAATTGATTGGGTGATGTTCTCATTGTTAACGGCCTTGCCAAGTTTCAGGGACAGCAGTGGACCCGTGTTGGCAGTAAAAAGAATGGGCTGCAGAGCACTTTTCAATGATTGCTGATGAAAGTCATCAATCACCCCAACCACCCTGCACTCATTTGCATTCCAGTAGATAGTAGCGTCAATTGCATCTTCCGTTGCTTCATAGCCTAATTGGTTTGTGGCTTTTTTATTTAGAATAACTGGCTCAATCTTGCTTCCGAAGTGACTCATGATCGGAAAATCGGACATCTCAAAATTTCGTCCGGCCAGTAGCTTGAGTTTATAGACATCAATGAAATCCGGATCCACCACGTTCACGTTCACGATAAATTCGTGCTTGGGAAGCGATTTATATTTTCCCTTTCGAACAGACCCGCTCCAACCAATTTGCTCTCCAGGTATAGAACTTGAAGTTGTGACTGCATCTATAATGGAAAATCCATGCAGTTGCCTTTTAAAGCCCGTGAGTTGGGTTAGATAAGTGGAGTCAACATTGGTCGGCCCTTTCACAATCAATGTTTTATTAATGTCAATGCCGAGATCTTCTCCCTGCATGTACTGGAATTGTTGATTAAATACCAGCACGGCAGTGGTTAATCCAATGGCGCAGATAAATTGAAATACAACAAGGGTTTTTCGTAAGAAAAGTATGTCGCCTGATCCTGATAATCTACCCTTTAGGACTAAAGCCGGCTTGTAAGAAGAGATGATTCTTCCGGGATAAAAACCAGACAGAAACACACCAATACAAAATACAACCAATAGAAAATATAGGATAACACCATCGCCCGATTTGAAGATTCCTGGGTAAGAAAAAGAAAGACCCGTAAATTGATAAAAGCTGGGCCCGAATAAATAAACGAGAAGCAATGCAATCAAAACACTAAGCACATTGATAATCATTGCTTCGGTCATAAATTGATAGACTAACTGAGAGCGAGTGGCTCCTGAAACTTTACGAATGCCTACTTCTTTGGCACGGGCGATAGAACGCGAAGTGGCGAGGTTGATATAGTTAATCCACGCAATCAGGAGTATAGCGAAGGCAACAAGCACCAGGAAATAAATAGCTTTAGCATTGCCCCCGGGCTTTATCTCGTCCTGAAGCGATGAGTGGAGATGGATATCTTTAATGTGTTGAAGATCCAACTCGATTCTCGTTTTATTGGTAGCTGTCAAAAAAGCTGAAACTAACCCAGGCAGTTTAGCCTTGAGATTCTTAGAATCAGATCTAGGGGCTAACTGAACATACGTATAGGCGTCAAAGTTTTTGTTTTTGAAATTGCGGTTGGACTCCAAAGAGCCCATCGACAAAAGAATATCAGCATCAATGTGTGAATTGGACGGGGGATCGACCATAATCCCAGTAACAGTGTAGTCGTGTTCCTCATCGCTACCCTTTAGGAATAGTATTTTTCCCAATGCCTCCTCATCGCCAAAATAACGTTTGGCTGCAGATGAAGATAAGACTAGTGAATAAGGTTTTCTAAGGGCTGTTTCTTTATCACCCTTTACGAACGGGTAAGAAAACATCAACAAGAACGAAGGATCAGCATAGTACAAATGGTGCTCATTAAAAACCCGAACGTTGTTTCCATCCTTGTAATTCAACGTGCAATTAAACCAGAATCGCGTAGAGACTAACCGAGCTGACAGAATGACTTCAGGGAACTTCTCCTTTAGTGCTGGACCCACCGATAAAGAAGACAATGCACTTTGAGATATCGTTTGCCCATCTTCGTAAGTGTACGTGGAAACGCGGTAAATTTCCTTTGCATCCTCGTGATACTGATCGTACCCTAGCTCAAAAAAAACGTATTGAAAAATGAGAATGCAAGCCGCGATGCTAACCGACAAGCCGAAAATGTTGATTGAGGAAAAGACTTTATCCTTCTTCAGTTGGCGAAAGCCTATAATAAAATAATTCTTCAGCATCTACACCTGAATTAGATTAAATGGAATTTTATTCCTCAACAATATCCCCGGCCTGAAAAACCGTATCACATCCCTCACTAATCTCCTCTTCGCCCTTGCTGCACCAACTGCTTTTACATCCCTTTGAAATTTCTGAATCAGGTCTCCTTCAATCTCTTCATACAAATGATCGGGGCAGAACCATTTGAGGAAGCGAAGGGCAGAGCGTAAGATTGTATGGTTTTCCGGAGAATTCACCTTAATTATTTTATTTTCTATTTCGTTATATTTGTTAATTGAATTGACGATTTATGAAAACGATATCACTGGAAGTAAATGAGGATGTTGCAGAAAAACTGCTCGCTATGGACAGTAACAAGCGATCATTGTTTCTTAAGTTCTTCACCGATCTGGCCGAAAAAGGAAATTGGAAAGATCTCTTCATTAAAACAGCAGAGCAGGCAGAAAAGCAAGGGTTGAATGAAGAAAAACTTAAAGAATTATTAAAAAAGAGGTAGATGCGCATTATTGTAGATGCCAACGTGGTCATCAGTGCACTATCCAAATTCTCAGTTCCGTTTCTGGCATTAGCACTAGTTCTTGATAGCCACACCAATCTTATTTCTGAAAAGACTTTTGAAGAGTTGAAAGTCACTTTGTACCAGCCAAAGTTTGATAAGTATTTCTTTTCAGACGATACGCGGCCTGAAATCCTTGAGACAATCCTGCAATACTCATTAGTTATAATCCCTGGAATCACAGTTACCCTTTGCCGCGATCCAAATGATGATAAGTACCTTGAACTTGCCCATTCCGGCAAGGCCGATTGTATCATTACCGGCGATCCCGATCTGCTTGAACTTAATCCATTTGAAAATATTCCGATCATCACACCAAAGGAATTTTTAGATTCGATTTCTTCGTACAAATGATCGGGGCAGAACCATTTGAGGAAGCGAAGGGGAGCTTTCATGTTTTTCACAATTCTAATCCTTTTATTATACAAGGTCATTTTAGTACCTTTACTGTTTCAATAGTAAGCCCCATGAAAACAATAACTCTGGAGGTAAATGATGAATTAGCGGAAAGATTCAACAAGATGGGTAAGGTCAAAAGAGAAGCCCTCCTGAAGATATTAGTTGATCGCATCACTTCTTCAACGTCCCTCAGTGACTTATTGGAATTCAGCGCACTGCAAGCCGAAAAGCAAGGGATGACTGATGAAAAATTAAAAGAACTATTTAAAGATGAGTAGATGCGAATTGTGATTGATTGTAACGTCATCATAAGCGCTTCCCTCACCAAAAACAGTACGGCCTCAAAGGTTGTTCGATTAGTTGAGAACCTGCATACTGGGCTGGCATCGGAGGCAACTATAGAGGAGTTTTCGCGGACGATTTTAAAATCAAAATTCGATAAGTACTTCAGGCCCGTGGATACCCGAATTGAGATTATCTCAAGATATTCCAATAAAGCGGAATGGATTACCCCTTCCCATCGCATTCTCGTTTGCCGCGATCCAGATGACAATAAGTATCTCGAACTTGCACTCTCCGGAAAAGCTGATTGTATCATCACCGGTGATCCCGATTTGCTGGCCCTAAATCCATTTGAAAATATTCCGATCATCACACCAAAGGAATTTTTAGATTCGATTTCTTCG
>JANYKP010000514.1 GCA_025358195.1 Cyclobacteriaceae bacterium | reverse complement strand
CTTCAGACCCAATTCAACCTGATGATCAAAAGGCTTTGGCTTGGGATCACCTGGCCTTCTGCTCTTATTACGCTTATTCTGGGACCGTGGGTGCTCTATCTTTATGGAAGCATCGACACCTGGATGTGGATTAAGTTATCGTTCGTGCTTGGGTTATATCTTTACCACTTTTCTCTTCAACGTATTTACAGCGAGCAGATGCGCGGTATTTTTCGCTTCTCCTCCAGTCAATTGCGAATATGGAATGAAGTAGCTACTATTTTTCTGATAGCCATCATCATGCTGGCAAGTGTGAAGAGTAATATGAGTTTTGTCTGGGGCCTCCTGGGCCTAATCTTGTTTGCATCGGTCTTGATGACCAGTATAAAAATTTACAAAAGGGTTCGGGAGAAATCATCCGATAAGAATTGAGTCCTATTGCAAGTTGTTGCAGTCGAAATCCCGCCACTGGTAATTGACCAATGAGTACGATCAGAAGTTCGCCGAACCGGCAGCCTTAATAGTATGGTCCAAATCATTATACGTTAACGAATCCGACAAGAACCATGACTCAAAAGGAGAAGGAGGCAGATAAACTCCATTCTCCAACATTCCATGAAAGAATTTTTTAAACGTGTCGTTGTTACCCGCGGTCGCGGATTTGAAATCAGTCACTTCTGCTTTACAAAAATGGACACTGATCATGGAACCGAGCCGGTTGATGCCATGCAATAATCCTTTCTTGCTGAGCACTTCTTTCAAACCTTTTTCAAGATATGCTGTCTTTTTTTCAAGCTCTTTATAAATACCTGGGTTCTCTTTTAATATGGAAAGTGTGGTAAACCCGGCGATCATCGCCAACGGATTCCCAGAGAGCGTTCCGGCCTGATACACGTCACCCAACGGTGCGATCTTATTCATGATTTCCCGCTTCCCCCCAAATGCACCCACCGGCAAACCTCCACCAATAATTTTTCCAAACGTAACAAGGTCGGCCTGAATATAATAAATTTCTTGCGCTCCACCCCGCGCCAGCCGGAAGCCTGTCATCACTTCATCAAAGATCAACACACTGCCAACGCGATCGCAAAGGGAACGCAAATGCTGGAGATAACCGGGCTTGGGAAGCACACAGCCCATATTCCCGGCCACGGGCTCGACAATGATCGCGGCCAATTCACTTTTGTTTTGATTCACCAGTTGTTCGATTTCTTCAAAGTCGTTAAAGGAGGCAACCAATGTATCATCAGTAACGGCGTTGGGAATTCCGGCATTCACTTTAATATTCAACGTAGCAACTCCGCTTCCCGCTTTTTTCAAAAACGCATCGCCATGTCCGTGATAGTGCCCTTCGAATTTGATAAACTTCGACCGGTTGGTATAACCCCTGGCCAATCGCAATGCCGACATGCAAGCTTCTGTTCCTGAATTGACAAACCTGATCATATCCAAACCCGGCACCATACTGATAATCAATTTAGCCATATCAGTTTCTTGCAGGGTAGGCGCACCAAATGAAACCGCCTTATCTGCTTGTTCTTTTACTGCTTCAATAACCTTCGGATGGCCATGACCCAGAATCATCGGACCCCAGGAATTAATATAGTCGATGTACTTGTTGTTGTCTGCGTCAACCAGATAAGCTCCTTTGGCAGTTTTCATAAACACAGGCGTGCCTCCTACTTGTTTAAATGCCCGCACCGGTGAGTTAACACCTCCTGGAATTACTTTCTGCGCTTCGAAAAATAATTGTTCGCTGTTGGTGATTTTCATTTTTTTATTCGGGTGGATGTATAATTGAACCACCTGGGCACATAGTTTATTTATATCCTATGTGTCCTATGTGCCTATGTGGTTCAATTATTTATTATCAGGAAATCATTTTTGCAAAATCTTTGGCAAAGTAACTGGCTATGACATCCGCGCCGGCTCTTCGGATAGCGATAAGAGACTCCATCATCGCCTGCTTTTCATCAAGCCATCCGTTTGCTGCTGCTGCCTTGATCATCGAGTACTCGCCAGATACTTGATAGGCCGCCACCGGAACATGCACGTGATTCTTTACAGCCCGTATTATGTCCAAATAGGCGCCGGCCGGTTTGATCATGACAATATCGGCTCCTTCTTCAATGTCAAGTTCAACTTCTTTCAAAGCCTCCGTGCTGTTGCGAAAATCCATTTGATACGTCTTCTTGTCGCCAAAACCAGGTGCGCTGTCGAGTGCATCGCGAAAGGGTCCGTAAAAACTGGAAGCATACTTCGCGGCGTAGGACAAAATACCCGCGCGTTCAAATCCTGCCTCATCCAATCTTTCACGAATCGCTCTTACTCGTCCATCCATCATGTCCGACGGTGCGGCAAAATCAGCGCCTGCCAGGGCATGCGATACCGCCATCTTCGACAATACTTCAACGCTGGCATCATTCACAATTTCCTTGCCCATTACAATCCCATCATGGCCATAAATAGAATAAGGGTCGAGTGCCACGTCGGTCATCACGATCATTTCGGGATCTAATTCCTTGATATAACGTATGGACTTTTGCATCAGGCCATGCGGATTCAATGCCTCCTTGCCTTCGTTATCTTTCAACGCATCGGGCACTTTAACAAACAGCAATACGGACCGTAACCCAAGGCTCCTTAACTCTAAAATCTCATCTTTTAACATATCCAGGCTAAGGCGAAAATAACCGGGCATGGAGGGGATCGGTTCCTTTTTATTCTTTCCTTCTATTATGAAAAGAGGAACAATGAAATGGTCCGGGGTCAAAGTAGTCTCTGCAACCAGGTTTCGAACCGCTTCGCTGGAGCGAAGTCTGCGATATCGTTTAGTTATTTTCATATCAACACCAGTTTTTAGGGTTTTTTAATACTTCGATCAATTTCGCTTCCGGCGTACCAGAATCAGGTTGATCATGATAATCAAAGCGCACCCGGGGCGGAAGGCTCATTAAAATGCTTTCTGTTCTTCCGTTTGATTTCAACCCAAAGATTGTTCCGCGGTCGTGCAATAAATTGAACTCCACATAGCGCCCCCTTCTCACGTGTTGCCAGCGAGTTTGCTGTTCCCCATAAGGAAGTGATTTTCTCCTCCTGACAATTGGCAGGTAAGCATCCAGTAAGGCGTCACCGCATGTTCTCGAAAAATTAAAAAGAAATTCTTCGGAGTATTTTGAATCGGGTCGGATATAGTCATAAAAGATTCCCCCTACTCCTCTCCGTTCGTTACCGCGATGGATGTTGTTGAAATATTCATCGCATTGTTTTTTAAACATGGGATATAAGTGAGGATCGAATTGATCGCATGCCTTTTTAAATGTCAAATGGAAGTGAACCGCATCTTCTTCAAAAAGATAATACGGAGTGAGATCAGCGCCTCCGCCAAACCAGGCATCCATTCTTATCTTTTGCTCATCGTACAATTCAAAATACCGGAAGTTAGCATGCGTCGTGGGTACCATCGGGCTTAATGGATGTATCACCAGCGAAATACCTGTTGCAAAAAAATAAGTGCCATTTGTATTGAGTTGCTTCGCCACCGCGGGTGTAACAATACCGTGTACCTCGGAACGATTGACTCCTGCCTTTTCAAAAACTTTTCCTTCCGACAAAATACGACTTACTCCGCCGCCACCCCCCTCACGCTCCCATTTGTCTTCTTCAAATTTACCATCGCCATCGACCTCTTCCAGGGCGAGGCAAATTTTATCCTGCAAGTCGGTGATATATCGAACAAAGTCTTCTTTCAAAATCATGCTCTGAAATTCTTCACAGTGTCAACAAATGCTTTTGCGTTTTCAAACGGAGTTTGTGGCAACACGCCGTGCCCCAGGTTAGCGATGTAATTTCCTTTGCCAAACGCTTTCATCATGGCGACAGTTTCTTTCTCCACATGATGCCGGGGGCCTAATAATACAATCGGGTCAAGATTTCCTTGAAAAACCGATGCACCGGCAACTTGCCTGGCAAACGAAGGATGAATTGTCCAGTCGAGTCCCAGGGCAGCAGCACCAGTGCTTTGCAATTCAGCCAGCGCATACCAGCATCCTTTCGCAAAAAGAATCACCGGCACCTGAGGTTGAATGGCCTTGACCATTTTATCCAGATATGGAAGTGAAAATCTCTTATAATCAGAGGGTGACAATAATCCTCCCCACGAATCAAATATTTGCAAGGTGTCGACACCCGCTTTGATTTGCATGTTGAGATAGGTAATGCTTGCCTCGGTAATTTTATCAAGAAGCAGCGATGCCAGCTCCGGATGCTCGTAACAAAACTGTTTTGCTTTCGCGAAATCTTTCGATCCTTTCCCTTCTACCATATAGCAGAGCAACGTCCAGGGAGAGCCACAAAAGCCGATTAGTGGAACTTCATTTTCGAGCGCCTCTTTGACCGCCCTAGTGGTGGGTATCGCATACGCCAGCACTTCTTCCGTTCGGGCTGGATCCAATTTTGAAATTTGTTCCTGGCTTCTGATTGGGGCAGGTAGGATCGGTCCTTTGCCTTCCTGCATTTCAACATCCATCCCCAGGGCTTGCGCGATTACGAGAATATCAGAAAAAAGAATGGCGGCATCTATACCAACCTGTTTCACCGGCATCACTGTAATTTCTGCTGCCAGTTGTGGGTTCCGTACACGTTCAAAGAAAGAATATTTTTCGCGAAGTACCCGATAGTCCGGCAAATACCGGCCCGCCTGCCGCATGAACCACACGGGGGTGCGTTCTGTCTTTTCTTTTCGAAGCGTCCTTAACAAGAGATCGTTTTTCATTCGTTTTAGTTCAAAAAATTCTGGATGATTTTACGGTCGTGAAATTCTGTGATCAAAACTTTACTATCGGGATATGAAGCACAAAATGTATTGACGATTCCGTGTTCGTGCAGATAAGCGGCCGTCATTGGTCCAATGCAGGCAAAAATAGTTTCATCTGAAAACACATTATTCTTCATCAAACTTTCAACGGAGCGCGGACTGAAGACAAAAATCACATGGTATGCTTTTTCGAGTGACGGAAATGCAAGCTTGCTTTCATGCGTGATCACCTTTTCAATGGTAACGGGACTATCTTTTAGCCCCATTTCCAGTTCATCCCGGTGATGGTCGCCACAAAAGTAAAGCAAGTGTCGAATGTTTTGATGGCTTACCTCCCGTACAAGCGCCTGCATATTTTCAAAACATTTTATTTCTGATTTTACTCCCGTCTTTTTTAGTTCATCCGACATCCAGTTCCCAATACAATAGATAGCCCCCGGCGCCAGATGGCTAAATGTTTGTACTGTGTGCCAGGAATTGCGGCTTGAAATAATCCATGCATCACTCGCCTGCGGTACTGATTTTACTTCGACTGGAGCTATGTTCAACGCTTCAATCACATCATAGTGCCAGCCCCAGGATTTGATTAAATCCAGATTGGATGAAGACAGTTTCTTTGTGATTAAGGTGTTCATGTTTTTATTCAAGATTAAGAACAAGTCAGACTAACTTCTGTTCAACTTCCTAAAGTCGTCCAAAATCGTTCTTCCTTTCTCAGCATCTTTGATTTGCCGGGCTGCTCGTTCACCTATTGATTTCCATTGCTCCTTCCGGGCTTTCAGCTCAACTTTCATTTCCAGTTTTCCATCCAAGCTGTGGACTGCTCCGGTGAAATGAATATCATCATTTTCAAAATTTGCCAACGCGCTGATCGGCACCGAGCACCCACCCTCCAGATGATATAGAAAATTCCTTTCTATCAAAACTCCTGCTTCTGAGACCTCGTGACTGATCTTTCGACACGCATTGTAAACTTCATGATCATTACCACGACAAACCACCGCAATCGCTCCCTGGGCCGGGGCCGGAATCATCCAATTCAGAACAGCAGCATTTTCCGGCAATAAACCCAATCGGTCCAGTCCTGCTTTTGCGAAGATGATTCCATCCCACACTTCTTCTTTAAATTTTTTCAGCCGCGTTTCCACATTGCCTCTTACATTCACCATTGAATGGGTTGGGAAACGATGAAGCCATTGACTTCTTCTGCGGATGCTGCTTGTCGCAATAATCGCTTCCTTCACCTGGGAAGGTTCGAATCCGGTCTTATAAATTAAGACGTCGTGATAACTTGCTCGCGGCAAAACTGCTGCGATGGTCAATCCCTCTGGCAGTATTGTTGGGACATCTTTCAAAGAATGCACGGCAAGATCCGCTTGGTTGCCGAGCAATGCTCCGTCAAGTTCTTTTGTGAAAACCCCTTGTACACCCATAGCATAAATAGGGCGTAGCAGGTCGATATCACCTAATGTCTTAAGCGGAATAAGCCGCGACGGGTAGCCAAGAGACGCCAGCTGTTCCTTCACAACATTGGTCTGCCATAAAGCAAGTGTGCTGTCGCGGGAGGCTATTCTCAGGATTGGCGATGACATTTTTGCGGATTAATAATTGTTCATAAGGTGCAGGTGAAGTGGTCCGGATTCTTCTTCTCTCCTGCCAATCGAAAAACTCCTGTGCTTTCAATTCGACGATGGCTTTAACTTTGGGTATTTCGGCAAGCCTTTTGTCCAATGTTTCATTCACCGCAGCAGAAATCTGATCAACATCAAACACGTTCACTCCATCATGGTGATAAACATCTGAAGCTACATTGCGCGGCATCGAGAGGTCAAACACGTAGCGTACCGGTGTAGATTTTATCTGATTCAACCGTAAAATTGGTTCCGCTACACTGGTGGCTACCACTACAATTTCACTTTCTTTTACAGCCTCTGACAGTGCACTGAATGGAAAAGACTTTAAGATATATCGGCAGGCAATTTCTGAAAGTTTCTTTTCATTGCGGTTAACGATGGTTATCTCCGCGGAAGGCGCATGTTGTCGGATGTACCGCAGCGTATTGTGCCCTATTTTTCCCAGTCCCACGATGCACACTTTATGCAAGCCCTCTGTATTGACAATTTTACTGATCTGTCGGGCCACCGAATATGAAACGGAAACCGTTCCATCGGAGAATGCGGTGTTATTCTTTATCGCCTTCGAAACCTGGTTCGCCTGATTCACGACCCGTTCGATAAAACCATTGGACCTGCCTAATTTCTTGGAAACTTGAAAGGCGCTGCGGATTTGACCGATGATCTCGTAATCACCTGGAATTTGCGAGTCCAGACCTGCGGCTACCGAAAGCAAATGTTTTACTGCCTCATCGCCTGTTTTAACATACACATTGGAGGCCACTTCCTCCTGAGAAGCACCGCTCATCGATTTTATAAAAGACATGAGCACATATTCACATGGAGCAAAGCCATAGATTTCGGTCCGATTACAAGTGGACAGGATCATGTAATGCTCCAGGCAGTTAGAACTTTGATGATACGCTTTCAACCCTTGCTCGGTAGCAATGGAAAACTGGCTCCTATGCTGGGTATCCGTTTTTTTAAAACTGACACCAACAACATAAAATTTCTTGAGAAAAAAAGCAGAATGCCCTATCATGAAATACCTCTAAAAACAAATATGAAATGCTTTGTTTCAACAAAATACCGTAATAAGGATTAAAAATACCTCATATTGAATTCTTTCAAAATGAAATGTAGATACTCTTTCGTTTCCTGATTTAAATCATGTTTTAGTAATCAAACATTGGTAAAGCATCCCTTAATTCCGACTGACCAAGAGATACCGTTTACTCCGATTGCTGATGAGCAATGGAAATTATTATCCAAAACCTTTAATCGGTCGGAGTGTTTAACTTACATCATTATGGACAACAGGGGACTTATCTTAGTGAATCTTGGCTCACCCGACAGCTACCAGCCAAAAGACGTGCGGAGATATCTCCGCCAGTTTTTAATGGATGAACGTGTCATTGATGCGCCGTACTTTATCAGAAAAATGATTGTGGAGGGGTTCATCTTGCCTTTCCGGCCAAAGAAATCCGCTGAAGCCTATCATTCCGTGTGGATGAAAGAAGGGGCTCCGTTGAAAGTGCTGACGGAACAATTCAAGGAATCATTGAGTCCGCTGGTCAACCTACCTATGGCCATAGCGATGCGTTATGCTAATCCAACTCCTGAAGCGGCCCTGAAAGAATTGTTAAATCAAGCACCCGACCTGAGCGAAGTATTGGTAGCGCCACTTTATCCGCATTACGCAATGTCTTCTTACGAATCCGCCTATTTGTTTGTCGTTGAAAAAATTAAATCACTTCGACCCGATCTGAAATTCAAAATCCTTCAACCTTTTTACAAGGATCCCGACTATATCCGTGCCTTAAAAGTTACGATTGCTCCTTACCTTGAAAGGCCATACGATCACCTTCTTTTTAGCTATCACGGTTTACCAGTACGCCATTTAAAAAAGTCGGACCCTACCAAGCGCCATTGTTATCAGACGGAAAACTGTTGTGGCACTTCCTCAATTGCCTGGGATTTTTGTTATAAGCATCAGGTGATCCAAACAACCCGATTGGTTGCTGACGCGTTAGGAATACCGTCCGCCAATTTTAGTTACTCTTTTCAATCCAGGCTAGGCAGCGATCCATGGATCAAGCCATTCACCGTAGAACAATTGAAGAAATTCCCACAAGATGGTGTCAGGAATTTACTCGTCGCATGCCCTGCGTTCGTTTCTGATTGCTTAGAAACACTGGAAGAGATGGCCATGCGTGGAAAAGAAATTTTCATGGAAGCAGGGGGCGAATCATTTACCCTGATTCCTTGTATGAACACCAACATTCGTTGGATAGAGACTTTTGCCTCCTATTGCAACGATGCCGAAGACCGTTGCGCACATCTGTGGAAATAACTCTATATAAGAGGGTTATTAGGTGAACCAGAAATAAGGTGAATCTTAGTTAATACTGTTTTTTTGGGTATTTTTGTCTCGAGCATTGATAATTAACTTCATTTAAGCGGGTATTGCCGTTATTTTCTGATATGCAGCCTACATTGGAGCGCTACACCGAAAGACTCGGAAAACAGGTCAGCAACAAATCGATTCTTTTTGAAAAAGATGATTTGTCATTATCAATTTTCGAAAACCACACTGACCAATTAATCTCCTTCGAAAGTATCATTTACCAGCGCATCATCCATTTTTACTTTTGCCTGGAGGGAAGCGCTGTTTTTAATTTCGGACCACATTATAGCCGGGAGATTGCTCACAAAAAGAATTATTTTTTTTACAATCCTGAAAAAGATTTGACATTCCAGCTACAATTGGCACCACACGCTAAAATGGTTTTTCTCACCATTTCATTGGAAAGTCTTCATCAGTTATTTATTCACGAACCACTCCCCTTTCTCAAACCAGAGAACATCAATCAGAAATTTTACGATGAGCGGGAGATACCTTCCTATCTCATAGTCGAATTAAATCAGCTATTTAATATCCAGCTAAGCGAGAATGCCAATAGACTTTTCTATCAGGGCAAAATTCTCGAACTGCTCGCCCTTTATTTCTCAGAGAAAAAACCTAATACAGAGAGCTGTCCTTTTCTGAACGACCAGGACACCGTGCGAAAAATCAAAAATGCAAAAGAGCATTTGCTAAAGCATCTGATCAAACCACCCAGTCTGAAAGAACTGGCACGATTGGCAGGATTAAACGAATATCAACTGAAAGCTGGCTTCAAAGAAATTTACGGCAATACGGTTTTTGGCTACTTGCTCGATCACAAGCTCAACAATGCCCGTGTTTTACTCGATTCAAAAAAATACCAGGTGGCCGAAGTCGCGTACCAGATCGGTTATACCAATCCCAGCCATTTCATTGCTGCTTTTAAAAAGAAATTCGGCATCACACCGAAGAAGTATTTGATGAAGCATAACGGCTGAATTGGTCTAAAATTATATTAATTAGAATTATTCTAAATAATCCTTGACTCGGATTGTTCTTTTGGAACATATTTGCGCTCTGTTTATAATCAATCTAAATAATGCGCAGGACCCGTTTTCTTCCCGTTGTTCTTTTTTTTGTTCTAAGTCATTTTAATATGCTTGCTCAAACGGGCACGATTGCCGGAAAAGTATCGGACGTCGTTGGCAAGCCTCTTGTCAATGCTACTATCAGCCTTGGCAACACTGCTTATGGAACTACCACCGATGCGTCCGGTCATTATGTGCTCAAAAAAATACCGGTTGGAAATTACATACTCCAGTTTTCCTATGTTGGTTTCCATACGATTATGAAGGAAGTCAACGTGCGTGCTAATGAAACGAGTCAATTGGATTTTGATACGGAAGAAAAAGTTTTGGTTCTTGATGCAATCCATATTACCGGGATAAGGACCATCACGGGGATGGGATACCTGGCTGAAACACACGACGGGATAATTTTTTCAGGAAAAAAAACAGAGGTTTTATTGATTGATAGCCTGGATGCCAATACAGCGCAAAATAATCCGCGACAAGTTCTGGGCCGTGTTCCCGGAGCCAATTACTCAGAGACCGAGGGCAGTGGATTTCCTTCCAATGGAATTGGCTTTCGGGGATTAAATCCAACACAATCAATTGAAACCAACACGCGGCAAAATGGATACAATATTACGGCTGATCTGTTTGGCTACCCAGAGTCCTACTACTTGCCTCCGCTGGAAGCAGTCGATAGAATTGAAGTTGTTCGTGGTGCTTCTTCTTTGCAATATGGTCCCCAGTTTGGCGGAGTCATCAATTACATTTTAAAAAAAGGCGCTACAACGAAACCACTTGAACTTACCACACAAGAAAGCACTGGTAGTTTCGGCATGTTCAATTCTTTTAATTCCCTCGGGGGACAATCCGGTAAATTCAATTATTATGCTTTTGCACAATATCAAAGTACACAAGGCTGGCGACCAAATTCTGATTTCCGGAAACTGACAGGATTTGCCCGTTTAGAATACAGGGCTACTGATAACATAAAATTTAGCCTTGAATATTCAATTTTAAGAAACCGAATTCATATGCCAGGTGGCTTTACCGATAGTCTTTTCGCCGTTGACAGTCGCAAATCATATCGGGCCAGAAATTGGTTAACCAGTCCCTGGAATATTCTTACCGCATCCATGCAATGGCGACTTACCCAACATGCTATTCTTGACATAAAATCTACCTTCAACTCCAGTGCACGGGACCTGGTTTGGCGCAATGAAGACGGTGGCCCACAAGCAAAAGACGCTATTAATCCCGTCACGAATGATTACGTAAACAGGGAATCGCAACATGAAGGGTTTAAGAGTAATACTACTGAAATGCGGCTGCTCACCAACTATACGATGGGGGAAATGAGTAATACCCTCTCAGCAGGAGTTCGGTTTTTCAACGGCAAAATGAAACGCCAAGGTGGAGGCAAAGGGACTACCGGGGCGGACTTTGATTTTACGCTGGTAACACCTGGATATGAATATGATTTGGATTTCACAACAACCAACTTCGCGACGTACGTTGAAAACACGTTTCGTCCGAACGCTATGCTATCCATCACACCTGGAATCCGGTACGAATACATCAACTCTTCCGTAAAAGGATTCAACCCATCAGACATCGATGGTCAGACAATTTATTCTGATCAGTCTAAAAAGAGAAATATTTTCCTCGCAGGAATCAGTATGCAATTCAATACATCGTCGACAACAAATATTTATGCCAACTGGTCGCAAGCATACAGACCACTGGATTATTCGAGTCTGACCCCTTTTGGGACCATCGCCACCGTAGATCCCAAGCTCAAAGATTCAAAAGGTTGTAACACCGATGTGGGCTTCCGTGGTTCCATAAAAAACTTCCTGAATTTTGACATCGGTGGATTTTATTTAAAATATGATGA
>JANYKP010000471.1 GCA_025358195.1 Cyclobacteriaceae bacterium | reverse complement strand
CACGATTCTAAAATCTGCCAGAAGCGATAGTTTTCGTACGAAGGAAGGTCGCGCCAAAGCTTTGGAAAATTTAAAGAAGCAAGGTATTAATGCATTGGTAGCCATTGGTGGTGATGGGACCTTTACAGGGCTTCATACTTTTTACAAAGAATGTGGTATTCCCGCTGTCTGCATTCCCGGCACGATTGATAACGATATTGCCGGTACAGATTACACGATCGGATATGACACCGCCACCAACACGGCAGTCGAAGCGATCGACCGCATTCGCGACACGGCACTTTCACACAATCGACTCTTCTTTATTGAGGTGATGGGGCGTCATTCAGGTTACATAGCAATCAACAGCGGTATTGCCGGAGGGGCCGTGGCTGTTATCATTCCCGAACAAGATATCAGCTTCGACGAGCTCTATTCGTTGCTTGAGCAAAGTGGTAAGGCCCATAAGAAATCCAGTTTGATTGTTGTCGCGGAGGGATCGAAGATCGGTGGTGCGAACGAACTGGCGAAGATGGTGGCCGAACGCTCAAATTATTTTGATATTAAAGTCACCATCTTGGGTCACCTTCAGCGGGGAGGCTCCCCTACCTATTTTGACCGGGTTTTGGCAAGTCGCATGGGCGTTGCCGCGGTAGAAGGATTGTTGAAAGGAGAAAAGGATTCAATGGTGGGCATATTTAACAACAAGATTGTATTCAATCAATTTGCCGACATCATGAATGGACAACACCATGAAATTGATCAGGAGTCATTACGGATTGCTAAAATTCTGTCTATCTAAAAGATGAAAGAACTAACCGTAGGTATCGACATCGGGGGAACCAACACTAAATTTGGCGTGGTCGACCGTGATGGTAAAGTTTACCACCAGGCAAACATCGTCACTACTGATTATGAAGAATTTAACGACTTCTTCGACTCCATGGCAGATGCATTGCGGGAAGCCATTCATTTCCTTCCGCCTGACGCAAAGATCGCAGGCATCGGCATCGGTGCTGCCAACGGAAATTATTACAAGGGTACGATCGAGCGCGCTACGAATTTGAAATGGAAAGGTGTGCTCCCGCTGGCCAAGATGTTTAAGGATGAGTTTGGAGTGCCCTGCATTCTTACCAACGATGCCAATGCCGCTGCGGTGGGTGAAATGATTTACGGACGAGCAAAAGGCATGAAAGATTTTGTTGTCATCACCTTGGGAACCGGTCTGGGAAGTGGTTTTGTGTGTGGTGGCATCTTGCTCAATGGACATCATGGGATAGCCGGTGAACTGGGTCACACGTCTGTCAATCCCGCAGGCCGCTACTGCAATTGTGGGAAACGAGGATGCCTTGAAACGTACGTTTCCGCTACCGGTATTAAGCGGACGGTTTATAAGCTCCTCGCCGATCACCTGGAGCCCAGCGAATTGCGGGGAATAAGTTTTGAAGGTCTCAATACGAAGATGATCTCGGATGCTGCCAACCGAGGAGATATCGTAGCGAAAGAAGCATTTGAATACACTGGGAGAATTTTAGGAATGAAACTAGCGGATACGGTTGTTGTTACCGATCCGGAGGCCATTTTTTTGTTTGGTGGATTAGCGCTGGCCGGCGATCTTATCTTCAAGCCGACGATCTATCACATGGAGCAAAATCTGATGCCGCTGTTCAGAGGTAAGGTAAAAGTATTGCCCTCTGCCATGCAAAACCAGGCGGCGCCGATTTTGGGGGCAAGTAGTTTGGTGTGGGATTATCTGGAGAAGGCGAAGGTGGCGATGGTGTAGTTTTGAACCTTAACACATCAACACATAAACACATCATTCCACCTTAATCCCCAAATTATCCCCTAACAAAAAAAACTGCTCCAGCCAATCTCCACTCAACTCTTGCGGCTTGCGGTCTTTATGATCGAGTGACATCTCGAAGTATAAATTCTGGCTGAGATAGAGGTTAGGTTCAAGTTTGAATTTTTCAAGAATCGGAAAGAGGCGGTTCAGACGCTGGATGCGTTTCAAATTGGAACGCTCTGCACGAACGCGCTGCAACTCTTTGTAAATACTTTCTCCGGCAATGCGCTCCACCTTTCCGGGGTCTTCAATCTTAAGACTCCACCGCTCGATCTCTCCGACGATCCGTTCCAACGTTTTGATATTAATCCGGTCCGGTTGAAAACAGCGCAATAAATCGGCATTCAGGATATATTCAAAGGTAGTCTTGTAAGCATTCGGGATGGGAATATCGTTGTTGGAAAGAGCATTGACCAGGGGATAGTCGCGGTTGTAAGCCCGGCGAAGAGAACTTTCGATATCCTCCATGCCTTGCCTGGCGATGGTGTCCAGGATCTTTCTTTTTTCTTCTTTAAACAACGACCAGATCGAATACTTTTCTGGTCCGAAATAGGTCTGCATAATGCTAATCACATCGCCAAGCCGTCCATCTTCAAACGCATCCACCATCCGGAACTGCATGCTGGCAAATTTGTCGAATTCAATGTCCAGGGAAAGGTTTCCGATCAGGTCGTGCTTGCCCAAATAAATTACAGCAAAGGAG
>JANYKP010000454.1 GCA_025358195.1 Cyclobacteriaceae bacterium | reverse complement strand
TTGCTTCATTTTCTGAATTTCAGCATCGGTCAGGCCGGAAGAGGCTTCAATGCGTATCTTCTGTTCTTTTCCTGTGCCTTTGTCTTTGGCAGACACATGAAGGATACCGTTCGCGTCAATATCAAACGTAACTTCAACTTGTGGTACGCCGCGAGGGGCCGGCGGAATTCCATCGAGGTGGAAGCGGCCGATCGTGCGATTGTCTTTCGCCAGTGGACGCTCCCCCTGCAGTACGTGAATTTCAACCGAGGGCTGATTATCCGAAGCGGTAGAAAACACTTCTGATTTCTTTGAAGGAATAGTTGTATTCGACTCAATAAGCCGGGTCATCACACCGCCCATGGTTTCGATCCCAAGCGAAAGGGGAGTAACATCCAACAACAGCACATCTTTCACTTCACCGGTGAGCACACCACCCTGGATTGCAGCACCAACGGCAACCACTTCATCGGGGTTTACACCTTTTGAGGGTTTCTTACCAAAGAATTTTTCCACTTCTTCCTGAATACGTGGTATCCTGGTAGAGCCGCCTACTAAAATCACTTCATCAATTTGACCGACGGAGATTCCCGAGTCCGCTACGGCTTTACGGCATGGTTCCAACGTCCTCTTAATAAGGTCATCGCATAATTGTTCAAACTTTGCGCGGCTGAGCTTCCTTACAAGGTGTTCGGGTACTCCATCCACGGAAGTGATATAGGGTAAATTGATTTCGGTTTCTTGAGAGCTCGACAATTCGATCTTTGCCTTTTCAGAAGCTTCTTTCAAGCGCTGCAACGCCATCGGATCTTTACGCAGATCGATGCTCTTTTCTGATTTGAACTCATCGGCCAGCCAGTTCATGATGCGCATATCAAAGTCATCACCGCCAAGATGAACATCACCGTTGGTTGATTTTACTTCGAACACGCCTTCACCCAATTCGAGAATAGATATATCGAATGTACCACCACCCAGGTCGTACACTGCAATTTTCATGTCTTTGTTTTTCTTATCGAGGCCATACGCCAAAGCGGCTGCCGTTGGCTCGTTGATAATGCGTTTTACGTCAAGACCCGCAATCTGGCCTGCTTCCTTGGTGGCCTGGCGTTCTGCATCATTAAAGTACGCGGGCACGGTGATGACCGCTTCTGTCACGGTCGTTCCAAGATAATCTTCCGCGGTACTCTTCATTTTCTGAAGGATCATTGCAGAGATTTCCTGTGGCGTGTACATGCGGTCGCCAATACGTACCCGTACCGTTTCGTTCGGACCGTTTTCTACCCCGTAACTGACCATTTTCATTTCGCCACTTACCTCCTTAAATTTTTTACCCATGAAGCGCTTGATGGACTGCACGGTATTTTTGGGGTTGGTGATGGCCTGGCGCTTGGCGGGGTCGCCTACTTTGCGCTCGCCTTTTCCATTATCCAGAAAGGCAACAATCGATGGGGTAGTTCTCCGGCCTTCGCTGTTAGCGATTACCACCGGTTCGGACCCTTCCATAACGGCCACGCATGAGTTGGTGGTACCTAAGTCTATTCCAATGATTTTTCCCATACTATTTTCAGTTTTTTGATTTCCAGCCTTTAATACCCTGCACCCTGCTCAATGGTTATGCCAATAGGCATTTCAGTAGCAAAAATGACACAATGGCAGAAAATCTGGACCTTTGGTAATTCGATAGGCTATTTTGCTGTCTTTAAAATTCCGGTAAACGAGACAAAAAGGATTTTCAAAAAACCCCAGCGATTGCTCATTGCGACCACGCTGTAGGGGTTCGGTCCCAGCGGTGTTTTTTGAGAGCAAATTCAACCTCCTTTTCCAATTTTTTTCCGTCGCTGGCTGTCATATTGGTTTCGACATTTTTCACTTTCCTCATGCCGGGTATAATGGTATGAACGTCTTCATTACACAAAATAAAGCGCAAGGCCAGTTCCGCCATGGTCATACCTTTTGGGACAACTGGTTTGAGTGCGTCTGCATGGTCGACGCTCGTGTTTAAGTTTTCGCGAACAAAATAAGTCGAGCGCCAATCATCTTTGGGGAAGGTAGTTTCTTTGGTAAGTGTTCCTGTCAGGGTTCCCTCATCAAACGGAACACGGGCAATCACACCGACATCCAACAATCGGCATAATGGAAACAAGTTGTCCCCTGGAGCTTGATCAAAAATATTGTAAATGACTTGAACTGCATCAATCAAACCGGTCTTCAAGGTGGCGAGTACATTATCGGGCTCCCATCGGTTCACGCTAATGCCGAAGTGTTTTACCTTTCCCTCTTTCTTCAGTTTCTCTATTGCATTTTTCCATTGGTCAGAATTCGCCCAGCTGTCTTCCCACACATGGAATTGCTGCAGGTCAATGCACTCCACGCCCAGGTTCTTCAAACTTTTTTCGGTGTACTCAATAATGTGTGAGGCAGGAAAACAATCCGCTATTGTATACGTCGGCTTGGAAGGCCACTTGAAATTTTTTGGAGGAATCTTAGTGGCAGTGTACAAGGTTTTTTCAGCATGTTGCTTCAGCAATTTCCCCAATATTTGCTCACTCTTACCGGTGCCATAACCCCAGGCCGTATCAAAAAAATTGCAGCCTAGATCAACTGCTTTTTCAAGCGCGTTCTCTACTTCGCGCTCCTCGCTTCCCATCCAGCTTGCCAGCCCCCACATACCATAGCCAACTTCACTGACGTTCCAATTCGTTCTTCCAAATCTTCTGTAGTTCATAATGAATTGATCTAATTGATTCTTACTTTTTCCTGCACCCCTCCACAACCATATTATTGAACCTACCTTTGTCTTTAAGGATGTCGAAGAATTCCCCCAAATATTTTTTCATATCATTAAATTCCCTTGGACTGAAATCTTTTTCATAGTTCCCCACGATTCCCATAATCGCAGGCTCCAGGTCTATGAATTGTTTTCTCACCAACTGAGTCACGGGTTCCTTCCGGCAGAACCCGCGGTAAAGACGCTCGCGTACACTTGCTATTCCCAGCTCAGGACTTACTTCCGCATACGGAGGATTCACAAATCCGGACATATCAAAGTCATAGGTAAGGGGAATGTACTTTTTAGGCTCCTGAAACATGAGTTTGGCGTTGTGAAGAAACGTGGTGGACCAGTCGGTGTTGGCCACCATTAGCTGAAACAAGTCATGCCGAAGCGCGCTCGTGTCATTTAGTGCTAACGGGTGCAAATTCAGATTCTCCATAATTTTAGCGTGATGACGTTTGGCGACCAAGTCGTCATCTTCTATGAGGATACCCGTCAGCTGAAAATTCTTATTTTTCTTTCCATCAGACTCGGTGAAGTCAAGGTTAACAAGCCGGGTATTGAAATGGTACGGTGTGATCGGTTCATACATTTTGTAACAGATATATTCTTTCAGGACCAGCGGGTTCTTGCCGTCATTGTTCTGACAAGGCATAACAAGCTTTAGACTTTTGTTCCCCTCCAGCAGGGTGCCTTTTGCATCCGATTTGTTTACTTTAATCCGGATGGGAGTGAAGTAGCAATTCTTTCGGCGGAAAATTCCGCGGGCACGCACACCTATCTTAATGGAATCCCAGGCACCACTTTCATTTTTAACATAAAACGTCGCCGGGAGATAAGTTGAGTCGTTGGTTTTCTTTTTAATATCTTTGATCGAGATCTTTAATTTTATGTCCAAGGCCTTCTCGTCCCTGAACAACATGGTAACGTCCGATTTTTGGGCTTGAAGATGGGTCGCGAATAATCCAATGATCAGAATTGATAAAAACTTTTTCATAGTAGGATTGAAATTAATTAAGTGAGACCTTAACGACAAATGAAGAAATACTTACAGATCATAAATATCAGGACTTTTCAAGTTTTATTGATCTGCCTGGCGATTTCTTTTTTGGTTATTCAGTATAGGATCAAATACAACTATGACCTCACCGTTATCAGTATTGCCATCATTTTTCCCCTGGTATTCACCATCCGGGCGGCGTTCAGGAGACGGGAAAAAGCGCTTGAACATTTGAGCAGGTTCAAAGCAAGTATGCTGATCGTTCATTATAGTTTTCAACGAAGCAAGAAGTTAACCGAAGAAAAAAAATGGGTTATTAAAAACATATTGGTACAAATATCGGATTCCCTCGTGACAAAGCTTTCTAAACACAGCAA
>JANYKP010000424.1 GCA_025358195.1 Cyclobacteriaceae bacterium | reverse complement strand
TTGCTTCCTTCCTTTTGGCCTTTGGTGGAGGAACCAGGCGGATGATGATTTTTTTGTTTACCGGATGTTTGATTCTGCACACCGCAAATATTCTCCGCCTTTTTCTGTTGTACCTCACGGCCATCCATCGGCCGCTTTACTTTTACTACTTTCACAAATACTTTTTCACGGCAGTACTTTACCTGGTCGTTTTTGGGCTTTGGTTACTTTGGATGCGGATGAATTCAAGAAAGCGTGAGCCTGTTAAAGCATAATTGGTCCCGTTGGTTGGCTGCTAGTCTTGCGGTTGTGGTACTGACCGGGATTTACTTTTTTCAAAATTTTGATTTCTCTACGTTAATTGGAAATCCATCTCCGAATGTCAGATTCATTTTTAATAAGTCAGTTCGATTTATTCTGAACGACAGCGCTTGTCTGTTGCTCATCATGGCAATTTTTAATAAATACAATTATCTAAGGATGAGCGCCTGGGTTTTCCTGGTGGAGTTGTTCTTCTTTCTTCCCGCGTATTTCGTGTTAAAGCTTTCGTTGGAAGGTGATTCAGAAATTTCATCTCCACTGCTCTCGCAGCTGCACCGCATGATTGTAAACCCCTTGCTAATGATCGTCCTCATCATGGGTTTTTTTTATCAAGACTATTTTTGGAAAAAATGATACCGCTTACTGGGCTTTAAACCTTAAACTTTAAACTATTAACCATCACCCACCCTTACCCAAACCGTGTACAAAACCCCCCTCTCCTCCACACCCATCAACATCACCGGCCTCGCCGATATACTTCGAGCATACGAGGGAAAGTCTGTGATGAAGATTGTGGAAGACTTTGAGACTGCTTTAAGAAAATATACCGGCGCAAAATATGTCCTGGCCCTTAACTCTGGTACGGCGGCCATCCACCTTGCCCTGAAAGCGCTGGGAGTCGGACCAGGCGATACGGTGGTGGCCCCGACATTCACCTACGTTGCCACCGTCAACCCAATTCTATACCTCGGTGCTACACCGCTTTTGGTGGACAGCGAGCCGACGACATGGAACATCAGTCCTGAATTGCTGGACACTGCTATTAAAGAGCACGTCCGCAAGAAGATGAAACCACGGTGTGTTATTGTGGTTCACAATTATGGGATGCCCTCCAAAATGGTTGAGTTACGGGGAGTTTGCAATTCATATGAAATTCCAATATTGGAGGATGCAGCCGAGGCTGTTGGGTCTCGTTACAAGGGAGCTTTGGCGGGCACCCTGGGGCAAATAGGGATTCTCTCATTTAATAATAACAAGATCGTTACAACCTATGGTGGTGGGGCGCTTATCACCGAAAATGAGGAAATCTATCGAAAAACGTTGTTCTGGGCCACGCAATCCAGGGAAGACAAGCCCTATTATGAGCACACCGACATTGGCTTTAATTATAGGATTAGTCCGCTGAATGCTGCTGCCGGACTTCTTGAACTAAAGGGGATTGATTCTAGAGTTGCCGAAAGGCGACAGGTATTTGATCGATACCGGGAAATTTTGGGAAACAGGAATGATGATATAACCTGGCTGGAAGAACCTTCAGGACATTTCTCAAACCGTTGGCTGAGCACGCTACTGTTTTCGCACCCGTTGAAAATCAATGAGATAATGGCAAAGATGGAGCTAAATTCCATTGAATGCCGGAGGCTTTGGAACCCCATGCATCTTCAGCCCTACTACCAAAAATATCCAGCGTTCGTGAATGGCTATGCCGAAAAATTATTCCAGCAAGGGCTCAGCCTCCCATCGGGTAATTTGACAGATGCATCCACCGTTTCCAGCGTTCTGAATCAGATGCCTTAGTCGGGATTACAATGTAAATTCCACGTCTTTTTTTGTGTGAAGGAGGTTTTTGGACGCAAATCATTGCGGTGAAGACTTTGATAACCTTGTTGAGACTCCCTCTCCTCCGGAGAGGGCCGGGGTGAGGCCTACACTCTACGCTGGCACGGAAATTTCTGTCGAGATCAAAGTTTTCCGCCATCCGGAATCAAATCACAAAACACGGTTACTTCTCCTAAATTATGGGCATTTACGGCATTGGAGTCACCATTATCTCCCTGAAAGTACTATCTTTGAAATCTTTTAATTTGAGTTGGCTATGAGAAAACTGCTGCTGCTTTCTAGTCTTATTGGATTAATTTCTATGAAAGTCTTTGCAATAGGGTCACCATATACCTCAGTGATCAGCGGCAATTGGAATGATGGTGCAACTTGGGGGAACGCTTCACCTGGTGTAGCTGGAACGGATTATCCTAATGGAGTGCAAGTTGCGACAATCAACACCGGTCATACTGTCACAATTCCCAGCGGCTACGCGGCTGCGATCGGGAGTTTGACAATAACCAATGCTGCTGCTACCAATTTAACAATTGCTTCCACCGGGTCCTTGTCGTTTACCGGTACGCTGACCCTCGGAACCCTTTTGAGCAGAGGCTCATGCAATGTAAATGGAACTCTTATAGTTCAACAAGGTGCGACTATAACTGGGGCAGCTACAACAAGGCTTATTATCGGAAGTACAGGAACTTACAGGCATAATTATACCACCACTGCAGGCGTTATTTATACTGCCGGTTGGACTGCTGGTTCGACTCTTGAATTTGCGGGTTATACGTCAAACTCCGCAACCCCTACAGGTTTAGCCCAAACTTTTCAAAACCTAAAATGGAATTGCGCATCGCAGGCAGCAGATGTTTATTTTGATGGGACGCTCACTACGGTCAGCGGAAACTTTGATGTTACAACTACAAATTCTTCATTTATTTTTGGATTAACTACAAGTGCAGCAGCCACCCTCGCAATCGGCGGGAACTTGACTATTTCCTCTACAGGTTTATTGGACATGACCGGAGGAACCGGAAATTCAACCATTAATCTTCAAGGCAATCTGATGATCAACAACAATGATGGGGTGTTGAATGGAGGACCATCTGGGATCGCAACTCTGAATTTTAATGGACCCTCTGTGCAAACCTTCTCAACTGGAACAGTGCTAAGTACTAATGTGAGATTTACGGTTAAAACGGGCTCAACCCTTAATCTGGGCACATCCGCAGTAACAGGCACGGGCATTTTTACCTTGGAAAGTGGGGCTACTATGAAAGTGGGTTCACCCGATGGACTCGTCACCGGCACTACATTGGGGAATGTTCGAGTGAGTGGAACCCACTCATACACTGCTAACGGAAATATCATTTATAATGGTTCGGTTGCTCAAAATCTTGGGAATGAATGGGGTGCCGGTGGTGCTCTTAATGCTGTTTCTGTCAACCTTGAAATAGCAAACTCAAGCGTAAGTGGAGTCACTAATAATATCATTGGGAGCACCAATGTTGTCGGGAATCTAACATTAACCACTGGATCGTTGAACATCGGGAACTCAACTACATTAAATATTCAAAGCATTTTTGCTTCCACAAGCGGAACCATTGGAGGATCCTCCAATTCAAGCTTAACTTTTAGCGGAAGCGGAGCACTGGG
>JANYKP010000412.1 GCA_025358195.1 Cyclobacteriaceae bacterium | reverse complement strand
TATTCTTACAAACTTTCTATCATCCACTTTTGGTCGCTCATCTTCATTTACATCTGGGCTGGACCACACCATTTATTATATACTTCTCTCCCTGATTGGGCTCAATCATTAGGCGTTGTTTTCTCGATCATGCTCATTGCTCCATCATGGGGTGGAATGCTTAACGGATTGATGACACTTCGTGGCGCGTGGGATCGTGTGCGTGAAGATGCCGTTTTAAAATTCATGGTCGTTGCCGTTACGGCTTATGGAATGGCAACACTTGAAGGTCCACTCCTCTCTTTGAAAAATGTAAATGCCATTGCACACTTTACGGATTGGATCGTAGCACACGTTCATGTGGGTGGCCTGGGTTGGAACGGCTTCCTCATTTTTGGTATCCTGTATTGGATGGTGCCACGTATGTGGGATACGAAATTGTTTTCAACAAAGCTGGCCAACCTTCACTTTTGGCTCGGTACGCTTGGTATTATTTTCTATGCGCTGCCGATGTATGTTTCGGGTGTTGTGCAAAGCCTGATGTGGAAGGAGTTCAATCCGGAAGGTTTTTTAGTGTACAAAAATTTTTTGGAGACAACTGTTCAAATTCTTCCCTTGTATATGTTGCGCGCTATTGGCGGTGGCCTTTATCTCATAGGCACCATTATCATGACCTATAATTTGATCAAAACCGCGTACGCCGGAAACTTCATTGCTAACGAAGCGGCAGAAGCAGCGCCTCTTGCAAAGGAGTATGCGGCTCCGGGAAGCGGTGGATGGCATCACCGGCTACTGGAGCATAAGCCCGTCTTATTCACAGTTCTTTCCCTGATCGTTATCCTGATCGGTGGCATTATCGAGATGGTGCCAACCTTCCTGATCAAGTCGAATACTCCAACCATCACCAGTGTAAAACCCTATACACCACTTGAACTTCATGGTCGTGATATTTACATACGGGAGGGATGTGTGAACTGTCATACACAAATGGTCCGGCCGTTTCGCTCGGAGACGGAACGCTATGGAGAGTATTCCAAGGCCGGCGAATATGTATATGATCATCCTTTCCTCTGGGGATCAAAGCGAACCGGCCCGGATCTGCAACGCGTGGGAGGGAAGTATTCCAATGCATGGCATTACAGTCACATGCTCGCCCCCGATGCGGTTTCAACAGGTTCGATCATGCCACCCTATCCATGGCTGTTTGAGCAGGCCATAGACAAAAATCAAACCGCAAAAAAAATTTCCGCGTTGCGAAAAGTGGGAGTGCCCTATGATGAGGATTATGAATCGGTAGCCAATGATGAATTGGATAAGCAGGCGATAGATATCGTTTCCAATTTGAAGGGGGAAGGAATCGAAGTAATAGCTGAGACGGAGATCGTCGCATTGATTGCTTATCTACAGCGACTTGGGAAAGACATCAAAGCTGAAAGGACAACTGAAATAAAACAGTGATGGTTTGTTTCTGAACCACATCGATAGCATAGGATGTTTATTCCGATGGGAAACTATGCTCTCCTATGTTTCTATGTGGTTAAATTTTTCTGTTATAGGACTAAACGTGAAAGGCAATGTATAACAATGTACTTCAAAGCATCGAAAACATCGCCATCTGGCCGGTGATCTCGTTTGTAATTTTCTTCCTGTTTTTCCTTTGCTTACTGTGGTATGTATTTACTGCTGATAAGGATTTCATTCGTCAGATGGAACAATTGCCACTCGATGATGGATCCGATAAGACCCTTGTCGGACAAAAAAAACTTGATTTATCATGAGTTGCCACAAAGATGAAAAACCCTTGGTCATGACCATGGACACTTCAACTGATAAAGGACCGGGGCACCCGCTGAAAATAGAATGTCAGCATGATTGCGAACGCTGTCAGAAAAAGCATAGACAGAAAAAAGTAATCAGTATAAAAAATCCAATTCTAGTGACGGTCTTTTTGATGCTAAGTTCCCTTCGGGTATGGGCTCAGGATACCGGGCTTACTGCAAAAACATTTTGGGATGACCCCATCAACCACCCACTGTTTCACATATACTTTATTTGCGTTTTTGTTTTCATTGTCATCCTCTTGACGTTGAGCGTGGCGATCATCGTGATGAAGGTCCTGAATGTTTTCGTAGAGAAAGCAGCCTTGGAAAAGGCATCAAAATTGGGAGTATCCTATGTTGCCCCACAGCACTGGTGGATGAAGTTTTGGCAAAATGCTAATGCGATGGTTCCCCTTGCAGAGGAAAAAAATATTGAGCTGGCTCACAATTATGATGGTATTCGCGAGCTGGATAATCACCTGCCTCCGTGGTGGAAGGGATTGTTCTATGGGACGATCGTATTTGCGGTGGTATATATGTTGGTATTCCACCTTTTCGATTCCTTGCCGTTGTCTGAAGAAGAATATCACAATGAGGTTTCCCTGGCCGAAACGCAAGCAAGAATATTGAAAGCATCGCAGCCGGTTGCGGTGATTGACGAGAATAACCTCAACTTTACCAATGATGCGGCCATCGTCGCGAGGGGCAGATTAGTATTCATGAGCAGTAACTGTGGATCATGTCACCGGAATGACGGCGGTGGGAACACCATTGGTCCTAATTTGAGTGATGCGTATTGGCTACACGGTGGCGAAATCAAAAATATATTCACTACGATCAAGAACGGTGTGGTTGAAAAGGCGATGCCGGCATGGGGCAAAGTCATGAGCCAAAAGGATGTTCGTGATGTTGCCTTTTATGTGATGAGCCTGCAGGGCACCACGCTGCAAAATGCCAAGGCGCCACAGGGAGAACTGTTCAAACCTAAACCGGATACCACAGCAAGGGATAGCACAAAAGTGAGCGCCTTGATGAATAATAAGTGAGCCATCCTTCGAGAATGGAAATGACACACGCCAACGACGATTTGTATCGCTATGATGAAGAGTTTCGGGATACCATTGCCACCGTGGATGAAAAAGGCAAAAGGATATGGTTATTTCCGAAAAAGCCGGGAGGCGCTCTTCACCGGTGGCGCATGGTGGTCACCGTGGTGCTGCTATCCATTTTCTTTAGCGGACCTTTTCTGAAAATTGGAGGCCGCCCTTTACTGTTGCTGAATATTTTTGAACGGAAGTTTGTTATCCTTGGTCAAGCATTCTGGCCTCAGGATTTCGTTTTGCTGGCAATCACACTCATTACCTTGTTCGTCTTCATCATCCTTTTCACTGTGGTCTTTGGCAGAATCTGGTGTGGATGGTTGTGTCCTCAAACATTATTCATGGAAATGATCTTTCGCAAAATTGAATACTGGATTGAAGGCGAGGCCCCCGCACAACGAAGATTAATGGACGAACCTTTCGGTTTCAGTAAAATCTTCAAGAAGACACTCAAGTACACCTTATTTATTATGATCTCAGTCTTGATCGCACATACCGCGATGGCTTATCTGATAGGGATCAATCAAACGCTTGAAATTATCCGTCATTCACCTTCAGAAAATCTGACCGGCTTTACAGGACTCGTTGCTTTTGCGGGAATATTCTGTGGTGTGTTTGCCAAATTCCGTGAACAGGCATGTGTGGCGGTTTGCCCGTATGGAAGGCTTCAAAGTGTCTTATTGACAAAAGATTCGATTGTGGTGGCTTACGATTGGTTGCGGGGTGAACCTCGCGGAAAATTGAAAAAGAACCCGGCGGTGGAAGAAAAGTCCAACGGTTGTATCGACTGTAAATTATGTATCCACGTTTGCCCAACCGGTATTGACATCCGGAACGGAACGCAACTCGAATGCGTAAACTGTACAGCCTGCATAGATATCTGTGATGAAGTGATGCTCAAGATCGGCAAGCCGAAAGGGTTGATCCGCTATGCGTCGTACAATTCAATCCAGCATGGGATAACGAGACTCCTCACACCAAGGATGATTGGGTATGCTGTTGTGTTGATAGCGTTGGTGGGCTTTCTAAGTTTTTCGCTGCTAACCCGCTCGGATGTTGAAACCAATGTATTCAAAGTTTCGGGTACCTTGTTTCAACGAAGTGAAGGTGACTTCATCACCAACCTCTACAATGTTGAATTTGTTAATAAAACATTTGAAGACTTGCCTCTCCAAATCAAAGTCGAATCACCAGCCAGTGCTTCACTGGTAGCCCCCGACGGCAAACTTTTAATAGTTCCGGCAGGAGGCTTCTTAAGAACAATTTATTTTATTAAAATTCCTGCTGTGGATATAACCACCGCCCGGACCGTCGTATTTCTGGGTGTTTATCAAGAGGGAAGATTACTGGAAAGGGTAAAGGTTAAATTTATCGGACCCGTCATTAACAAATCCAAAGGTTCATCATTATGAATTGGGGAAAATGGATCATTGTTTCGTTTGTCTTGTTTGCGGTTTTCATCGGTATTCTCGTAGTTATTTGCGTGCGGCAAGATATTAGCCTGGTGTCAAAAAATTATTATCAGGAGGAATTGGCTTATCAGCAACAAATCGACCGTATGAACAACACCGCTCGCCTCGAGGAAAAACCAGTGATTGCATTCACGGGCCAGGCATTGGAAATACAATTCAGTCAATTTAACAATCTCGAGGGGGGCGAAGTGAAAGTATTCCGGCCATCCGATCCGCGATTTGACAAGCAATTTATCCTTCATACGTCAACGGAAACGATCCAGCGATTTGACATACGCTCCTTTCCAAAGGGAATGTATCGTGTAAAAATGCGCTGGTCCATGAAGGGCAAAGAGTATTATGTCGAACAGGTAATAATTCTTTAATCATGTGGCTCACCGCGCTGTTAATAGGACTTGCAGGCAGTTTCCATTGTCTGGGTATGTGCAGCCCGCTGGCGATAGCTGTAACAACTTTGCAAAAACCATTTTTCATCAACCGCTTGGTGTATAACAGCGGAAGGATTTTTACGTACGGATTATTGGGCGCTTTGGTCAGCACTTTTGGGTCGCTGTTCAGACTTTCCGGATTTCAAAATATTCTCACCGTCTTATTGGGAAGTGTGTTGATTATCCTGGGATTGGCAGGCAGCAGCTACCTCCGCATTCCATTGCTCTCCAGTATCATACTAAGAATTACGATTAGGATCAAATGCCTGTTCTCAAAATTTTTGCAGGAAAAAACAATCTTCTCCATTTCAATCATGGGTATGCTGAATGGGCTTTTGCCGTGTGGTCTGACGTACCTGGCGTTGACTTATTGTCTTACGGTTGCCAATGCTGCCAACGGCTTCCTTTTCATGGTGATTTTTGGTGTTGGTACATTGCCTGTGATGCTGGGCTTTACATCCATCATGCACGTGTTAATTAATCGCTTTAATTTTACTTTTCGGAATCTTTCAACGGTGGTCATGATTGCGCTGGGAGCGCTTTTAATCACCAGGAGCATTTATGTGCATTATCATGAAAATATCTATCCGCAGCAGGAAGAATCGATCGTGACCTGTAAGTAATCAACTATCGGCTCCTGATTGGCATGGCGCGAACCTCAAACAACGAGGTTCCTAGCCGGACGGATCAATCTAATCTAAATCATTTTTTGAACTGATTAATGTCATCCAATGAAGCGAGGCATTCAGCTTACTTTGGTGAACCTTTAAAAATTACCCAAAGTACCACCAAGGGCTTTAAAAAGACCTGAGCTATATGAGCTATAAGGACAGGGACTGGGGATGTTGCTTTTGAGAACTCAATAAATTAAAACTAAAATGAAAATTGTTATCAACGACCATCGGAAAATTTTTGCCATCCAAGAGGAATTTGCCAGCATGTTTCCAAATTTAGAAATTGAATTCTTTGCAAAACCCAGCAAAACAGGGGCTATTTCATCCAAAAAATTGGTTGGGCCTAGCAAAAAACTGTTGGCATGCAGGGCATCGCATCAGGAAGGGGTTATTGAAATCTTGCCCTATATGACCATTTATGAGCTGAAAGACAACTTCCGTGATGTTTTTGAGTTGACGGTTGAGATCGTTCGAAAATTAGCAGACAGCAGACGCGCATTGCCGGTCCGCGAGAAATTCACGCTCGAAGAAGAGAACAAACTTGGGTATGTACAATTGGCTATTGACATCTAACTCGGTGAGTCGATCCTTAGCCACAATGGCCACGCATGGGCGTTGTCAATCATTCGGATTCTAAGATAAATCCGGATCGATTTTTATTTTTTTTGACTCGTCTGCCGGTTACGAAAAGGGATCAACTATCCGATGTTCCAATCGATCACAATTGCCCGCTGTTACCCCGTTACTGATAGGGCACTCAAACAAAATCATACCGCTATCTGACAAAAGTCATGTTTTGACCAAAGGGTACGAGGTAGGTTTGTAACATCAAAAAACAGGTAAAATGATTTTGCCTTGTACAAAAACCAGAAGCATATGAAATATTTAATCTTTATCGGAATTGCAGCCATGACGTTAGCCTGTGCGCCCGACAAACCCAAAAACCAGGAACAATATCCTGATCAACCCACCAAATCAGCGGTGGAAGACATTATTGCCGACCCGACAAAAGGGATCGGTGCTGTGAAAAAAGTTACACTGAAGACTCCACTGGAACAGGAGCGAGTAGGACGTGGACTGGCGATTTTTGAAATGAAATGTTCGGCATGTCATCGGCTTACTACTGAACGCGTCGTAGGCCCTGGATGGAAGGATGTTACTAAACGCAGACAACCGGAGTGGGTAATGAATATGATTACCAATGTGGATGTCATGTTGGACAAAGATCCGGAAGCGCAAAAACTCTTTGAACTCTGTTTGGTAAGAATGCCTAATCAAAATGTGTCCATCGGTGACGCCAGGGATATTCTTGAATTCATGCGTCAAAATGACGGCGCAAAGTAAATGATCCTTAAAAAATTCAACCATAACGATACCCAATGAAAAAATTAATCAAATCAATCGCGTTTTTCTTTCTGGCCGGGTCGGTCTTTATTTTTCAAGGCTGCAAACCTAAAGGCCCGCAAGAAGCAGTGGTAGGAAATGCAGCATCAAAAGTCTATGTGGCTCCCGGCAAGTACGATGAGTTTTACAACGTCGTTTCGGGAGGATTTAACGGGCAAATGGCGATTTATGGCATTCCTTCCGGAAGGCTTTTCCGCATTCTTCCGGTGTTCTCACAATTCCCGGAAAACGGCTACGGCTATAGTGAGGAGACGAAACCCATGCTAAATACTTCTCATGGCTATGTTCCGTGGGATGATCTTCATCATATCGCACTTTCCCAGACGAATGGCGAACACGATGGTCGCTGGGCATTTGGTAATGCAAATAATACCCCGCGCGTTGCCCGTGTAAGTTTGAGAACATTTAAAACGGAGGAGATACTGGAGCTCCCGAATAGCGGAGGCAATCACTCGTCGCCATTTATTACCGAAAACAGTGAATACATTGTTGCAGGCACGCGCTTTAGTGTACCCATCGGTGAGAATAGAGATGTTCCTATCAGTACGTATAAGGAGAATTTTAAAGGCACCATTAGTTTTATAAAAATAGATCCTCAATCGGGCCACATGAGCATTGGCTTTCAGCTGAAAACTCCGGGTGTGAATTTCGACTTGTCAAGAGCAGGCAAGGGACCTTCTCATGGCTGGTTCTTTTTTTCGTGTTATAATACAGAACAAGCCTACACCCTGCTGGAAGTGAATGCCTCTCAAAAAGATAAGGACTTTATCATGGCGGTGAATTGGAAAAAGGCTGAAGAATATATTGCCCAGGGCAAAGGGGTAAAAGTAAAAGCAAAGTATGCGCACAATTTGTTGGATGAAAAGACTCATACTGCTACATCTGAAATGATGACTGAAGTGTTGCAACTTGATCCGACAATTCTGAAAGATATTATCTATTTCATCCCATGTCCCAAATCTCCCCACGGCTGTGATACAGATCCTTCCGGTGAATATATCGTTGCCTCGGGAAAATTAGCCGCATTGATACCTGTATTTTCATTTGCTAAAATTCAGAAAGCCATAGCCGACAAGGATTTTGAAGGCGAATTTGCCGGAATACCGGTGATTAAGTATGAATCGGCCTTACATGGCGAAGTGAAGAAAACCGGCCTTGGTCCTTTGCACACCGAGTTTGATGAGAAAGGTAATGCGTATACGTCCTTTTTTGTTTCCTCCGAAATTGTGAAATGGAATGTGAAGACTCTGGAAGTATTAGATAGAGTGCATACTTATTATTCCATTGGCCACTTAAGTGTTCCCGGTGGATCTACCCGTAAGCCGCACGGTAAGTATGTAATTGCCTATAATAAAATTACAAAAGACCGTTATTTGCCCACCGGGCCTGAGTTGACCCAGTCAGCCCAGTTGTATGATATTTCAGGAGACAAAATGCAGCTGTTGCTTGACTTCCCCACTACTGGTGAACCGCATTACGCAGAAGCCATTCCAGCAAGTTTGATCATGCCAAATTCTGTCAAAATTTTTAAGATTGAAGAAAACAATCATCCGTATGTAGCCAAAGGAGAAAAAGAAACTAAAGTGGTCCGCAAAGGGAATGAAGTTCATGTTTCGATGACTGCCATTCGTTCTCATTTAGTACCTGATAACATCGAGGGCATTAAATTGGGTGATGTAGTTTACTTCCACGTTACTAACCTGGAACAGGATTGGGATGTGCCTCATGGATTTGCAATAAAAGGTGCAGCGAATGCTGAAATACTGGTCATGCCCGGTGAAACGCAAACATTGAAATGGGTACCCGATGAAGTTGGCGTGTCTCCATTCTATTGCACGGATTTCTGCTCAGCGCTCCATCAGGAAATGTCGGGATATGCGCGAGTATCACCCGCCGGAAGCAATGTACCGATCAAGTTCTCGACGGGTGTAATTGCACCTGAGGGTAAGGGCACAGCGAAGTAACCGGGTTCAAAGTCTGTAAAGGCTGAGTCAGGCGCCTCCAGGAAAGAGGCGCCTTTTTTAACACAATGGAGAATGAAAAAACTAAAACCTTTAACGCGAATCCTAGTAGCCCTATCGGCCCTCTCCCTTATCACCGCCTATTTTGTTCCGCTTTGGCAGATTCTGATGTGGGCACCCCAGTATCCCGAAGGGCTTGAAATGAAAATTTGGATTAATACACTGACAGGGGAGGTAAGAACCATCAGTGCGTTAAATCACTACATCGGTATGAAAACGATCGAAGTGAGTATGTTTCCTGAATTCAATTACATGATCTACATCGTTGGCTTCATCATTGGAATCGGGTTGCTTGCCAGCATTATCAACAAACGATTCATGCTTGTTTCTTTTTTAGCGCTGATTTTGGCCGCCGGTGTGGGTGCGTTGGTGGATTTTTATTTATGGGGTTATGATTACGGCCATAACCTGAATCCAGAGGCACCCATTAAAATTGAAGGCATGTCGTATCAGCCCCCATTAATCGGCACGAAAATATTACTAAACTTCACTGCTTTCTCCGGTCCCGATACGGGTGGATGGATATTTATCGGAGTTGGTGCACTTCTTATGGGGTTGATTATATATGAATGGAAAAAGAACAAGTAGGATGAAATTTGTGAGTTCACATATTGGTGGGATTCTGATTTGGTTGGGCGTCCTTTCATGTTCGACCGAGCCGGAGCCGTTACACTATGGTATGGATATTTGTACGTTTTGTAAAATGACATTGGTAGACAATAAGTTTGGGGCGGAACTTGTAACCAAAAAGGGTAAGGTTTATAAGTTTGATGATTTGAATTGCTTCGTCAATTATTACAATTCTGGATACGAACCGGTGGAAGATTTCCAGCACAGACTTGTCATCGATTATTCGAATCCAGGGAAGCTCATGAATGCAACCGATGGATTTTATGTTAAGTCACCTGACATCAGAACCCCGATGGATAGCCAGATAGCCGCATTCGGGACGAAGTCAAGTATGGACACCTTCATGAAACAATGGAAAGGAATTTATTTGTCATGGGGTGAGGTCACCGCACACTATAAATAATGAGGTGTACGATTCTTTTACTATCGATTATTCTGCCGTTTTATGCTTCTGCAAAAACATGGACGGTTGATCAGGAAGGCAGCGTACGTTCCATTCAATCGGCGTTAGGGCTCGCTCGGAATGGTGACACCATTCGCATCATGCCGGGCACGTATCGGGAGGGCAATCTCATCGTGCAGAAATCTGTCACCATCATCGGCATCAATTTTCCTGTATTGGACGGTGAAAACAAGTATGAGATTTTTACAATAGCCGCACATGATGTTTCGGTTATAGGTTTAATGCTGATCAATACGGGTGTCGCCAGTATAAATGACATCGCTGCAATCAATGCTATTGAGTCAAACCGGTTGCGTGTGCTGAACAACCAGTTTGAAAATACTTTTTTCGGAATTCATTTGGCGAATTGCTCCAGGAGCTTGATTGAAAATAATACACTGCGTTCGGATTTGGAGGCGAAGCATCAGCTCGGTAATGGCATCCATGCGTGGAAGTGTGACTCAATAACCATTCGTAATAACACCGTAAACGGCCATCGGGATGGGATTTACTTTGAATTTGTCACCAATTCGCTTGTTGAGAATAATTTCAGTCATCACAATATGCGCTACGGCCTCCACTTCATGTTTTCACACGACGATGAATATCGCTCCAACATTTTTCAGGATAACGGCGCGGGAGTTGCTGTCATGTACACCAAGGGAGTAAAAATGACCGGCAATCGCTTTGAGGACAACTGGGGAGCATCGTCGTATGGCCTTTTACTGAAAGACATTCGCGATAGCTTTATTGGAAGAAATCAATTTTCTAAAAATACAGTGGGCGTTTATATGGAAGGATCGAGCCGTTGTTCTTTTTCTAAAAATGTTTTTAAGGAAAATGGCTGGGCGGTGAAGATTCAGGCAAATTGCGATGATAATGTGTTCCTTAAGAATAGTTTTCTCTCCAATACATTTGATATGGCAACCAATGGATCATTGGTTCTCAATACCGTGGACTATAATTACTGGGACCATTATCAAGGCTATGATTTGGATCGCGATGGGGTAGGAGATGTTCCTTTTCATCCGGTAAGTCTCTAGTCCATGGTCGTTGAAAAAATGCCTTCATCTGTGATGCTGTGGCGTAGCTTTTTGGTTTATTTGCTCGACCGCACGGAAAAGGTAGCGCCATCCATCACACCTGAAAATCTGAAAGACAATCATCCGGTTATGCGAAATTACTGAGTTAGTTGTGTAGTAAAAGTTATGATCAGGAATTATGTTGTTTAAGTAATATGCAAAGTAGTATGATTGCCATTTCGGATCTCAGCAAACGCTTTGGTCGATTAGAAGTGTTGAAGTCAATCCAGGTTGATTTCAGTGCCGGTAAGTCCTATGCCATGATTGGTCCGAATGGATCAGGAAAGACCACCCTTATCAAATGTATTTTGGGAATGGTGATAGCTGATAAAGGGGAGATTCGGGTTGACGGAAAATCAATTGCCAACGATTGGACCTATCGCAACCGGATTGGTTACATGCCTCAGATTGGCCGTTATCCCGATCAAATGAAAATAGGACAAATATTTGATATGATTCGCGACTTGCGTCAGGATCAGGCTCACCTTGACGAGGATTTGATAAAGGAGTTCAAGCTTGACCGCATGAAAGACAAGCGGATGGGCACACTTTCCGGTGGAACCCGGCAAAAAGTCAGTGCCTCCCTGGCATTTTTATTTGATCCGCCCATCCTTATTTTGGATGAACCCACCGCCGGATTGGATCCCATCGCGGTGGAGACCTTAAAAGAAAAAATACTTTCTGTAAAAAGTAAAGAGAAAACCTTTCTGATCAGCTCACACATCATGAGTGATCTGGATGAGTTGTCGTCACACCTGGTCTATCTGGAAGAAGGAAAAATGTTGTTTAACGACACCATTGATTCATTAAAAGAAGAGACAGGGGAATCAAAATTGGGACGTGCTGTGGCTTCCATTATGAGAAGAAATCTTAAAGAAATGGAAGCATGATCAGGATTGCGAAATATGTTTTGTATGATATTGTCCGCAATCGCTTCATATTGCTCTATACCCTTTTGCTGCTGACGGTCACCTTGAGCATGTACAGCCTTGATACCGATCCCGGCAAATCGACGCTCAGCTTGCTCAATATTATTCTGCTGGTGGTGCCACTCGTGAGCATAATCTTCACCACCATTCACTTTTTTAACTCCTATGAGTTCATCGAGCTTTTACTCTCACAGCCGGTCAACCGCAAAACAATTTTTTTTGCGGAATTTCTTTCCATAGCCTTTGCGCTTTCTTGTGCATTTCTGATCGGAGTTGCGTTGCCGATGGTACTGCTCAATTTTAATGCAAGTACACCCTATTTGATCATGGCAGGTCTATTACTCACATTTGTTTTTGTGGCGTTGGCATTTGGTGCGTCTGTATCCACCCGTGACAAAGCGAAAGGTATCGGAGTGGCACTTCTATTCTGGTTTTATTTCACCTTGATTTACGATGGTTTTGTGCTTTACGTGATCTACAGTTTCAGCGACTATCCACTGGAAAAAGTGACGCTGCTTCTGGTTTCGCTCAATCCCATCGATCTTGCGCGCATTATCATATTGTTGAAACTGGATCTTTCCGCATTGATGGGGTACACCGGCGCTTTTTACAAACACTTCTTCGGAAGCAGCATGGGCATTGCCTATTCATTTTCTTTTTTGATTCTCTGGACAGTCGTTCCATTGATGTTGGCCATGAGGCGATTTACACGGAAGGATATTTGACGAAATAATCATTGCCCTGTACGCGGGATCTTAAAGACGTTGGTAATCGCTCACGGCTATCGACTAAGGAAACGTATGTTAGCGTTGAGGTGCGTGAAATTTATTTGATTAGTATCATCTTAAAATCTTTGTCAGCCCGGACATAGTGAAGTATGTCTTTTGGAAGATGAATGCCTTCACCGGCCTTCAAAACAATATTCTCTTCTCCGAAGGTAATGAAGCCCTCACCCTCGAGGACTGTCAGAAAGGCATCCACCGGTGTTGAATGAGGCTTAATTTCCTGACCTGCCTTCAATGCAAAAAGAAATATCTTGAAATCGCCCCTGTTAAAAATGACTTTATTAATAAACCTTCCTTCGTGGTATTCAACTTGAGCTGCTAATACTATTTTCTCAATTTTCATAGTGTTTCAGTAGCCCAAAGACTTCTGCATACGTCAAAAGTCCCAACACAAATTCAGGTATCCAATGATATAAGTCATAACCCGTGTGGAGATAATTTGTTGGAATATGACGTACGTCATAAGAAACGGAAAATAAAGTGAACAATATTGTTGAGCGGGTAACGAAATGTTACACACAGGATTCACCTCTTTCAATTGCTTGAATTATTAACCAACCAAAATTGCATGTGCATATGAAAACTCAAAAAACGTTTCTGACTATTGCCGTATCGTTAGCCATGATCATTGCTTCTTGCGTTGGTTGCGGAAACCAGCAGGCGACTCCACCCGTGGAAGGAATTCCTGCCGGGGGCGGTCAATCTGCCGTTAAAGATGATGAATCACAAAAAGATGTGGTGCGAATAGCGGTAGGGTCACCCGATCATACCACACTTGTTACCGCTTTGAAAACGGCGGAGTATGTCGATGTGCTATCCAATGCCGGACCCTTCACCGTATTTGCTCCCACCAACAAGGCGTTTGATCTATTGCCCGCTGGAACCGTAGAAGGTTTGTTAAAACCGGAAAGCAAAGATGCCTTGCGCAATGTTTTGGAATACCATGTAGCGGTTGGAGTCTATAAGTTGGAGAATATGAAAGATGGACAAAAAATAAATCAAGTGAATCTGGATGACGTTGTGATTGGTATGAAGGATGGGAAGTACACCGTTAACGGCGCAAATATTTTAGGAACGGTCGCTGCTTCCAATGGCGTGGTTTATGTGATTGATGGTGTACTTTTGCCTCCAGTGAAGAAATAGGCATAACATGAACCCATTTTGATGAAGGACATTACAGAAAGAGAAGATATTATTCACCTGGTGGATTCTTTCTATGCCAGTGTCCGGGAGGATGAATTATTGGCTCCTGTTTTTAGTCATGTGGATTGGAAGCATCATCTCCCCATCATGTACAATTTCTGGTCCTCGATGTTGCTTGGAGATCAAAGTTATCAGGGCAACCCATTGCAAAAGCATGTTCATCTTGCCATTGATTCATCCTATTTTGATCGATGGCTCGAATTGTTTTGCCACACAGTTGATGAACACTTTATAGGTTTTAACGCGGATGAAGTGAAAAGCCGGGCAACGAGCATCGCAGGAGTATTTCAGCATAAAATGGGGTTGCTTAAATAATAGACCCCCTTACTTTTTAGCGATATTCCACTTGACGACTTGCTCAAGTTTTGACGATTCCATCAACTTGATTTTGGTTCCTTCCATCTCAATCAGGCCTTCATCCCGGAAATCAGAAAGTACCCGGATCACGGATTCTGTTGCAGTGCCTACAATTTTAGCCAGGTCATCCCGCAGAATGCTCAAGGGCTCACTTCCCTTTTTTAAGGGCCACATTTTTAACAAGGCTCCTGCCGTGCGTTGACGTACAGAATTATATGCCAGGTGAAGGAGTTGGGCTTCCTTGTCGGCCACTTTCTTACACAACAAGGAGATAAAACCTGCCGATACATCGGGTTGCTTGTAAAGAAGGGCGATGAAATCATTTCTGGGTATCATCACCAATTCGGAATCCTCCAACGCGATAGCGGCCTCGCTGAACACATTGTTCTCAAGTAGTGGTTCATACCCAAAAAAATCATTCGCTTTGTAGAGATTGGTGATCAGTTCTTTTCCATCCGCGTGCGACTTGTAGGTTTTGACACTTCCGGCTTTGACAAAAAAAACATGAGTGGGGGCATCCCCTTCAGAAAATATTTCAACCTTCTTCTTGTATGATTTAACCTTATTATCCTTGCAAAGGTCTTTTAGTTGAAGTACGTGGCGGGCATCCTGTATAAACTTGTTCAACCCTTCTGGCGTGGTTGCATAATGCTGCTGTTGCATGGCACTCTTGCGAAGCCTGACTTCAATGGCATTCAGTAAGTCAGTATCATCAAAGGGTTTTGTCAGGTAATCGTCCGCACCCATACCCATACCTTTCCGCATGTCGGCCTTCTCTGCTCTGGCTGTAAGGAAGATGAAGGGTATACGCGCCGTTTCTGGTTTTTTACTGAGTATGTGGAGCACTCCATATCCATCCAGCTCGGGCATCATAATGTCACAAACGATCAGGTCGGGCAGCAAGGCTTGAGCGGATTCAGCACCTTCTTTGCCGTTCCTGGCAACAGTCACTTCATAGTTGGCAAGGGTGAGAATTTCAGCGGTATTTTCCCGGACCTCGTTATTATCTTCAATCAGGAGTATTTTTTTCATAGTTGTTAAAGGGGCAAAGTAATGGTGAATGTGCTTCCCTTGCCTTCCTCACTTTTGAAGGCAATGTTTCCTCCCAGCAGGTCAATATAACGTCTTACGATATTTAACCCAAGACCGGTGCCCTGGATGTGTGATGCATTGCTGGCTCTGAAAAATCGATCAAAAATATGTTTTACATCGGCTGGAGGGATGCCAATTCCTTCATCCTGAACTTCG
>JANYKP010000354.1 GCA_025358195.1 Cyclobacteriaceae bacterium | reverse complement strand
GGTGTGGCGCTCTGCATGGGGCCGTTTAATTACCCGCTTAATGAAACGTTCACCACGTTGTTTCCTGCGCTCATTATGGGCAACACGGTAGTATTCAAACCAGCCAAGTATGGTGTATTGCTCATCCGTCCGTTGCTTGAGGCATTTCGCGACAGTTTTCCAAAAGGAGTGATCAACATCATCTATGGACGCGGAAGAGAGACGGTAGGAGCCCTGATGGAAACGGGAAAAATTAACGTGTTTGCGTTTATCGGCACAAACAGAGGCGCTAACGATTTGAAAAAACTCCATCCCAAATCCCATCGTCTCAAAGCCATTCTCGGCCTGGACGCAAAAAATCCTGCGATCGTTTTGCCCGACGCAGACCTGGACAATGCGGTAACGGAATGCTTAACCGGCACCTTATCATTTAATGGACAGCGATGTACTGCGTTGAAAATTCTTTTTGTACACCGCAGTATACTTGATGCGTTCATTAAAAAATTGTGTGACGGCATCACCAGACTGAAACCCGGCATGCCATGGGATCCTGGAGTGAGCCTCACCCCGTTGCCTGAACCCGGCAGGGTTGATTACCTGAAAAGCCTTGTCGATGATGCTATCGCCCTTGGGGCGCGTGTGATGAATTCAGGCGGAGGCACCGTGGTGCGCACATTTTTCTATCCGGCGGTACTTTACCCTGTAAATGAGAAAATGAAAATTTATTCAGAGGAACAGTTTGGCCCTGTTATACCGATTGTACCGTTTGAAAATGACGAAGAGCCGGTACGCTATGTTCTCAATTCTCATTTTGGACAGCAATTGAGTTTGTTTGGCAAGGATTCAAAGCAAATAGGCCATTATATCGATGCTTTTGCCAACCAGGTGGGCCGCATTAACTTAAATACACAATGCCAGCGCGGTCCGGACTCATTTCCTTTCAATGGCAGAAAAGATTCAGCGGAAGGTACACTTTCGATAGCGGATGCGTTACGGGTTTTTTCTATTCGCACGTTGGTAGCCGCTAAAGGGACTAACGAGAACAAGCAGCTCATTGGAAATATATTGAAAAACAGAGAGTCCGCTTTTTTAAGCACGGATTATATATTCTAATGGCGCAGTATTAACGGTAAATCGGTAAGTGGTAATCGGTGATCAGTGTCTCTTGCCAAATACTATTTGCTGATATATTTTGCGATTTCTTTGCGCATTCCTTAGCGGCCTTTGCGTGAAGGCATTAACGACTTTGATGATTCACATTACCATTCGGGTTAGCGGTAAAGTACAAGGTGTAAACTTTCGCTTTTCAGCCAGGCAGGAGGCAGAAGAATTAGGTCTTACAGGATTTGTGAAAAACGAGCCCGATGGCAGTGTGTATATCGAAGTGGAAGGACCTTTTGAGCAAGTCGACAAATTCGTGGAGTGGTGTAAAGAAGGACCCGCGCGCGCTAACGTTCAGCATGTGATGACCCAAGAACGTGAAGTAAAAAACTTCATCGGATTTGAAATTAGAAGATAATTAATCTGTAATGAATTCGCGCAAATCGACGATATCTGCAAGGGATAACTCACATTTATCAGCAATGAAAAAAATATTTTCAGTCCTCAAAAAGAAAGGGTAATTTCCTGCTGAGAGATTAAAGTATTTTTTTATGAAAAAATCCACTATATCCTGCTTCTTACTTTTAGGTTTTTCTCTAATTCTCTGCTCAGCCTATTGTCAAGAACAGATTCAGTTTAAAAGCTTTAAAGAGATCAAACCTTTTACTTTTAAAAGGGGAAAAAGCTACGAGATTGCCTGGACAGGAGGAGCATCTACAGACGTTTTGACCATTCAATTGGTTAAAGGCGGTGTAAAAGTTTCAGAATGGGTCAATGTCGCAAATACAGGGCAGCATGAATTCAAATTTCCTGCGTCACTTAGACCAGGCAAAGATTACTCGTTCGGTGTTGTAAGAAATGGCGATGTGTTGTTTACGTCCCCGTTTTTTTCCATCAAAAGAAAAATTCCACTGGCGCTTAAGTTCAGTCCATTAGTGGTTGCCGGAATTGTGCTGGTGATTCTACCCAAAAATGATACGAATCGCCTTGCCTTACCTCCTTCTCCAAACTAAAACCTGCCTGC
>JANYKP010000262.1 GCA_025358195.1 Cyclobacteriaceae bacterium | reverse complement strand
AATATTATTGGCCCTGGATTCGCCTTCTGCTGCAATTCGCTTGCGTTCCGCTTCACTCTTTTCTTTGTCCAGGCGGAACTGGTAAGCCAATGCCTCCTGTTCTTGCTGAAGTTTATTTTCGATGGCGCCCTTGATTTGCTCCGGTAGAACAATGGACCGGATCAATACCGCCGTTGCGGTAACATTATTTAAACTCAATATTTTCTCCGTTTCTCTTTGGATAGCGGCCTCCACTTCGGCCCGCTTGGTAGAATAAATTTCCTCAGCCGTAAAGCGGCCCATCACTTGCCGCACCGTAGAGCGTACTTCCGGTATCACCAGGACCTCCACATAGGATTTTGTAAATTTTTGATGGACATATCCAATTTTTTCAGGTATCGGAAAGTAACGGACAGTGATGTCCACATGTATGGAAAGACCGTTCTTGTCGAGGATGTCCATGTTTTCATCCGAAGACATTTCGTTGACCTGATAAACATACACGGTATTCCAGGGAGCCTTCATATGAGTGCCCTGGTCGATTACATTGTCCTTGTTCAGACCTGTCGTGAAGGGGTAAAAAATGATGGCCCGTTCATTGGACTGAATAGTGTAAAACAAACTGGAGGAAATGGACATCAATACAATGATGCCGATTACTCCGATAATAATGAGGGGTAGTCTGCGGTTGTTCATAATAGATTAGGTTGGGTTCTTTGTTTAGTGGGCTTAAGAATTTTAAAGTTAGTGAATCGGTTGGTAGGAAGTTAGGGCTTTGCTTTTGGGCCTTGGGTGTTGGGTCTTGGGTGTTAGGTCTTGGGTTTTGGGTCTTAGATCTTGGGTCTTTGCTTTCTTAGCTTGCATGGGCAGCGACTTGCTTGGGCGGCCTGGCCTGCCTACTTCCTGATTTGAAAGCAAAATCTAATAATGGTGAGAGGCTCACTGCCTATTGCCCTCTTGCCTACTGCCTACTTTGATTCGCCCTGGTTTCGTCATTGGGTTACTTGTTATCTAATTTTTCGTCCTGACGGGGCAATCCCAACAGTCTTCCTATGATCAGCATGCCGTAGATATTTCCCCAGACGGCTTCGATGGTGCTGATGTTGCGGATGAGGCGGGAAGGTTCCAGTCCGGAGTCCACACCACCAAGGATGCAAAAGCTGTAGGTGACGCATTCTGAATAGTTGGGGAGCCCCAGTTCGATGTTCGCTCCCAGTGCACCGGGCTTGATAATCGTAATCAAATCAAAAAGGCTCCCAAAAGAAATTCCGACCATGAGGAAGATACAGGCTGCGCCCCAGAGTTTGTCCCCCGTCATGAAGCCACCGGAGAATATGTCGCGGATGGCAAACGCAATGACGGTAACTTCAATGGGGAAGAGCAGGCTGTGGATGGTGAGGAGATAGGCCTGACGGTTCGCGACATGAATGATTTGATAATAAGGAAACTCCACCAACGTTCCGGTGACGACGATACCCATCAGTACAAAGAGGATGGTTGCAATTAGTGTTTTATTCTGCGTAAAATTCCGAAGCATATCCCACAGGAGGAAGGCGTAGGTAGCGCCGAAGAATGAGAAGATGGCGATGATGAACTTGGAGACGTCGCTTTTGGAATCTGTTAACAGTGGTTCCGAAAGGGTAAGCCCGAACACGACAATGATGATCTGAATCAATACCACATTGCGGTAATCTTTTGTCTTTTCGCGCTGTAGTTCGCGCCGGGTGAGGACACGTTGAAGAGAAAATAATTTGGATAGATCGAACATTGAATTTTATAGTACGAGGTATGGCGGGCAAATATAGATGAAATGGAGAAAATTCTATTGGGTCAAAATGGAAATATGGGATTGTGTATATTCGGGTGGTTGTAATTAAAGGAACGTATGAATCTAAATAGAACTATTGCAGTATTAGCGACTCGATTAATTTTGGGATTTATTTTTTTAATGCAAGGCTTTGGCAAAGTTTTTACATGGGGCGTGGAGAAGGTCTAAATTCAGGTTCACGCAAAGGTCGCAAAGTCTGCCGCGCAAAGTACGCCAAGCTTGGGCATGAGCGTATTGGATTTTGCGATCTTAGCGTTATTAATTTTGCGACCTTTGCGTGACATGCATTTTTATTCCAGCGTTGTTAGTGCGCTAACCGGTAGAAATCGAACGGCGTAGTTGGCGCGCGTTTGCAACGCGTGCCTGGGTGAAACCGGTTTGAAACCAGTTTGTTGTTCAACAAAAGATCTTATTACGTGACTTAGTATTGGCAATTCCTCTAAGACAATTAAGTTGTCAGGAAATCCGGATTGATGTTTACCTTGATTATGCTTCTATTTCGGCAAAGTTATAGGGATGTCCGAAAAGTATAAATTCAATGACCCGCAGGGGATGTATTTTGTTTCGATGGCCACGGTAGGTTGGGTGGATGTGTTTACGCGGCCAGAGCTGAAACATATAATTATTGATTCTTTGAGACACTGTCAAAAGGAAAAGGGATTGGTGATTCATGCGTGGTGTTTGATGCCTAGTCATCTACATATGATTAATTCCAGCGCTAAGGAGGAATTACCTGGAATCTTCAGAGATTTTAAGAAGTTTACAGCTAAGGAGATCATCAAAACTGTAGACAGCGTTTATGAAAGCCGGAGAGGCTGGATGCTTGATTTATTCGGAGACGTTGCCGACCACTTAAAAAGGATTAGGAATTATAAGGTATGGCAAGATGGCAATCATCCCGAACTACTTATGAGGCCGAAGTTCACCAGGCAGAAATTGGACTATATTCATAATAATCCAGTGGCAGAGGAGATTGTGGACGAACCGGAGAACTACCTTTACAGTTCGGCCCGGGATTATTATACAAAGAAGCGTGGATATTTGGCTATCGAATTCATATAGAGCAGCACGCGTTGCAAACGCGCGCTAACAGAAGACTTTGAGTGACATGCATTTTTATTCCAGTGGTATTAGTGCGCTAACCGGTAGAAATCGAACGGCGCCCTTGATTGCGTTTCTACTTATTTCTCTAGGTTGGTCAGCCTGTTATCAACAAGGAAATAAAACCAACCCGGCAATTAAGGAAGATCTGTGTATCAGATTTGACTGTGAGCTTGGTGCTATCGTACGGGGAGACACCAGTAAGAAATCCTTAACCTTGGTTTTTACCGGAGATGAATTTGCCGATGGCGGTGAAATCATCCGCTCCGTTTTAAAACGACAACAGGTGCCGGGAGCATTCTTCTTCGCTGGTAATTTCTATCGAAATCAAAAATTCGAGCCACTCATTCAAGCCCTTGTCAAAGACGGTCACTACGTCGGCGCCCATTCCGACCAACATCTGCTTTACTGCGACTGGAAAAAGCGTGATAGCCTTTTAGTTACCCGCGTGCAATTTCTAAAAGACCTTGAAGCCAATTATCAACAGATGGAACGGTTTGGAATAAAGAAAGAACAGGCTCCGTTTTTTCTGCCTCCGTACGAATGGTACAATGACAGCATCAGTAAGTGGACCGCCGGTTTTGGTTTGCAATTGATCAATTTCACCCACGGCACACGGTCGCATACAGATTACACCATTCCCGGAATGCCAAACTACCAGCGCAGCGAAACCATCTACCGCAGTATCATGGACTATGAGTCAAAAAATTCTGCCGGATTAAATGGGTTTATTCTTCTTAGTCATATCGGCACCGCCCCCGAACGTGAAGATAAGTTCTACCTTCGCCTGGAAGAACTTATACAATGGCTGAAAATGCAGGGATATAACTTTCAACGGTTGGATGAATTCCTGGGTCCGAAACTAAAATGATGAAGGCTTTACTTTTATCTGCAATTGTCTTGATCATCTGGCAGTCCGCCAGCGCTCAAGTCAATGGCCCTGATGCAACGGAGGTTTACATCAGAATAAATCAGCTGGGGTATTTGCCTGACGAAAGTAAAATCGCCATCGCTTTTTCAAATTCGGTGATCCGGGAAAAATTTCGCCTAATCGCTGAGGACACCAAGGCGGTGGAGGCTATACTAAAACCCAGCCTCTCCAAATCAAAAGGCTGGGGTGATTCTCATTTTTATTATGAACTTGATTTCTCCGAAGTAAGACTTCCGGGGAAATATTTTCTGATGGGAGAAAAATCGAAAAGCATTTCCACTACGTTCAGCATTTCGCCTGATGCATTTGGAAATCATCAAGAAGATTTGCTTGGATTCATGCGTCAGCAACGATGCGGGTACAATCCATTGTTGGATGTGGTTTGCCACAAAAAGGATGGAAGGTCGATGTATGGCCCCATGCCCGATTCCACTTTTGTGGATGTCAGTGGCGGATGGCATGATGCCGGGGACCAGTTGAAATACCTGATTACGTCCAGTTATGCCACGGCCCACATGTTATTGGCATTTGAATTATACCCGCACAAATTTGCAGACAAAGTGAACGCACTGGGCCAGCCCGCTTCCAATGGTATTCCCGATGTGTTGGACGAAGCAAAGTGGGGCCTTGACTGGATACAGAAACTGCATCCTACCCCCGGTCAGTTGGTTCACCAGGTGGGCGATGACCGCGACCATCGTGGCTGGAAAATGCCTGACCACGATAATTCGGATTATGGGTGGGGACCAAATACCTATCGTGTGGCATATTTTGCTACCGGCAAACCTCAGGGACTGCGGAATTATAAAAGTGAGGCCACGGGAGTTGCCAATCTGGCCGGACGCTCGGCCGCGGCGATGGCGATGGCATCACGGATCTGGAAAAAGGAACTGAACGATCTTATTTTTGCAGACCAATGCCTGCGAGCAGCAAAGTCATTGTATCAACTGGGCAAGGACAAGGAAGGATTTCAACAGGGAAATTCCTACAGCGCACCTTACCGTTACACGGAAGAAACCTGGGCCGACGATATGGAATGGGGCGCTGCAGAGCTCTACAAAACCACTGGTGAAAAATCATATATGATAGATGCCAAGCGATATGCACGCCTGGCCAATACAATTTCATGGATGCCGTTGGATTCTGCAGCGCACTATCAATATTATCCGTTTTTAAATGTTGGTCATTTTGTGTTGCACGGTTTGGTAGAAAAAGATTTTCAGGATTCGTTGGCCTCCTGCTATAAAGAGGGGATCGAACATACGTTCAAACGTGCCGGTAAGAATCCGTATGGCATCGGCATTCCCTTTATTTGGTGTTCGAACAATCTACTGACAAGTTTGATAACACAAGTGATCCTGTATGAAAAGATGACATCCGATAAAACCTACCACCGATTTATGGTGGAACAGCGGGATTGGTTGTTAGGCAGAAATCCATGGGGTACATCGATGTTTACGGGAATTCCCCCAAGCGGAGAACACCCGGTTGAAGTACATACGAGTATCTGGGCGTTGAAACATCTGGAGGTACCGGGTGGACTTGTGGATGGACCCGTCAATGCCTCCATCTATAATTCTTTGAAAGGGATTACCCTCTCGAAACCTGATGAGTTTGCAAAAGTGCAAAACAAATTTGTCGTGTACCACGATGACGTTGGTGATTATTCAACCAACGAACCCACGATGGACGGCACTGCCGGGGCGATAATTATGATGGCCCATTGGGGGACTGTGAGGGAATGAACCTGGCAGGAATGGTGCCCATATATGCGGCCTTAAAATAGAATTCGATAGGGTAACTAATAATTGCTATAAGCAATAAAACTATGAAACAGCTAATCACCACAATTCTATTCATCTTTTCATACCATATTCTCAGCGGACAAGATGAAAAAGTGAAAAAGGAAATAGAACAATTATCCTGGGACTGGATGAATGCATGGAAGGCGAAGGACATGATTCTTCTTGAAAAAATACTTGCCCCTGAGTACCGGCTTTTGGCCGTAATCAACGGCGAACTGGCGACCATGGATCGCAAGAAATGGTTGGAAACTGTTCCGGTTTACATCCCAAAAAATTTCAGGTATTATAATTTTGACATCAGGACGTATGGGAATACGGCAGTTGTTCAATCCATGTTTGATCAGGAAGCGACCTTAAACGGACAGGACCGCAGCGGGACTTTTCAGATTACTGACATTTGGGTTAAAAACAAGTCTGGTTGGCAAGTTGTACACCGGCATACTAACCTAAAACCATCTATTGCTAAAGTTTCTCAAGAATTAAAACAAGATTTGATACAGCGTGAACAAGCTTTTAATTCCGGCGTGATTGCGAAGGACACCGTTGCTCTCAAACAAATCCTTACGGACGAATTCCATGTGACTAGACCTCAAGCACAAGGACGGTGGGTGGCACGACCACGTTGGCTTGCAAACCTTCTCCAAATGTCTCTTGATTCTGCAAGCATTTCCGATGTCTCAGTTTCCCAATGGGGCGATATCGCAGTGTTTCGGGCACATCACCACATCTATAACTGGGTAGTTGGCGGAACAGTCCGTCCGCCTGATGCTCTTGTCACTGACTTGTGGGTAAAACGAGATGGAAGATGGCAGCTTGTAACCAGGCTTAGCGAGCCAATGCTTAAATGAGTGTAGAAGAAGAATGCGAAAACTGTTCTACACCCAATAGACAAGGAGCGGTTAATATTTGTTAGATTTGGATAGCGCTGATATGAAGCAAAATCAATTATCGAAAGTACACGAACAGGATTTCCACAGAGATGGATACGTCATTGTCAGGAACTTTTGCAGCCAGAAAGAAACCGACCGGCTATATAAGGTCGCCTTACAAGATGATGCGATGGGCAAAAATGCCTTTGACCTGAATGACCAGTCTGGCAAAAAGACAAGACTATCATTATGGTTTACTCCGGGCAACGATGTCTTCGGGTATCTTACGCGAAGTGAAAAAATGGTTAACGCTGTTGGCCAATTGTTGGACAGTGATGCCCCCGTTTGCCACTTCCACTCCAAACTGATGCAGAAGGAGCCTAAGGTGGGAGGCGCGTGGGAATGGCATCAGGATTACGGCTACTGGTACAAGAATCAATTTATGTTTCCCGATCAGCTAATGAGTGTGATGATCGCGCTTACTTCGGCTAATAAAGCCAATGGATGTCTTCAGGTAATCAAAGGATCACACAAGTTAGGACGTGTGAACCATGGTTTTGCCGGAGAACAGGTTGGAGCGGATATGGTAATGGTGGAGAACGCATTGAAGACCATGGAGCTTGTGTATTGTGAACTGGCTCCTGGTGATGCGTTATTCTTTCACAGTAACGTATTACATCGGTCTGAGGCAAACCTCTCGGATCATGCGCGGTGGTCCATTATTTCATGTTATAGTTCACAATCAAATCTGGCTTATAACGAGACCTCTACCGCCTGGAAGACTCCCGTAGAGGTCGTTCCTGATGAAGCTATTCTTCATTGGAAAGCTGATTCACTATCCAAAGCCGACTTCCTGAAGAAAGAAAATGATCCTGCGCTAAAAGAAACAGGTTGGGAAAAGTAAAGATAAAAGGATAGGAGAATCTCTTTATTCAAAGCGTCCAGGTTTTAGTTTCCGACCAGAAGAGCCATTTGTTTTTCGGCAGTCTTAAATTGACTCCGGCCGTATTTTTAAATACTTGATTTGGAGTATAGCACATCCCGGATGGTTGAACAAAAGCCAATGAGGATCATGAGATAGCAAGCAATCAGGAAGCGGTCTTCCACGATAGGGTGGAGGAAGTACCTCACTATAAAAGTTGCCAGGGCTGCTATGATTAAAAGCGACCAAAGGTCATCTAAAATTTGGAGCGTGGATTTTTTCCGAAGGAAAAGGGTAAAAGCAGCAAAGAAAACCATGATCGCCGTGTGAGAAATCAAGACGGAATGAAGACCACCCGTCAAGGCGCTCACATACTGTTGAATAAGTTCGGCTACACCCCAGGCAGTAGAATATGATTGAGTCGTAAAGACAAATTCTTTTACCAGGCCAAAGTTCC
>JANYKP010000253.1 GCA_025358195.1 Cyclobacteriaceae bacterium | reverse complement strand
CTTGATTTTGACGCCGCCGCCGGTATCTTATCATTTGACCGGTACATTTTAAATTCCGGTTTGCCAACGGCAACCAATCAATCAATCTATGACATTGAATGGTCACTGACGGGAGATTTCCTTTATCTCTCCCGCTATGGTGAGCCCGGTGTAGCCGCCGATCTGCTGCAATTCGATTATCAGAATCCTGTCACAACACTCAAGTCCGTTTTGCCCGCTGCAATTTTCAGAAGCTTCGGCGTGCAAATTACCCCTGACAGTTCTATTTACCATTTGTATCAGTCCGTGGCAGGTGGCCCGATCTTGTTGGGAGAAATTACAAAACCTGACACCATTGCCAGCCAGGTAAAATACAAATCCGCGCAACTCACGGCGACAGGTTTTGCTGGCACACAGTTTTCATCCTTTGCCGCAAAGGCAAAAGTAAATCTCATCGTTAACTTTACATTTATCGGTACATGCCAAAATAATAACACGATCTTTTTTCCCGATATCCAACCTGGTGCTGACAGCTTGAATTGGGATTTTGGAGACTTGAGCGGATCAAACGACTGGAGCCCGGTGCACAAATTCGTCAAGGCACAAACATTCAATGTAAAACTCACGGCATTTTATCAGGGTCAAACTCAATCCACAACATTGCCAGTTCCAATTACAGCATTTGCATTGAAATTAAATCTGGTACAAGACACCACTGCCTGCCGCAGTGAATTTCCCCCGCCACGCGGTTCATCATCACCAAAACAATTCTCTGTGAAAGTAAGTGTGACCGGGGGCACGCCGGTTTCTTATATCTGGTCCAATGGCAACAGTGGCCCAATACTTAAACCTGATTCGGCCGGTTACTACTATGTTGTGGTATCGGACGCTTCCGGCTGCTCTACTTACGCTGGTGTAAATGTCAAAGAATATAAGCTTCAGGATCAGCGCGCCAATATCTGGTATTTTGGAAATAAAGCAGGCATTGATTTCAACAAACGACCACCGGTCGCGCTCAGCAACAGCGCCATGAACGCGCCGGAAGGTTGCGCCATCATCTGCGATCGCAACGGGAAAACTATTTTTTACACCGATGGCGCAAACGTTTATAATAAAAAAGACCTATTGATTACCACCAATATCGGCGGGAATCCCACGGCCGCGCAATCATCAATCATCGTGCCGGTGCCGGGTGATGAAACACTCTACTACATCTTTACCACGGAAGATATTACGTCGGGTACCAATACTGTCAAGTATTCACTTTTTGATTTGAAAAAGAATGCAGGCACGGGTGCCATTGTGATCCAGGGCCAAACACTTTTTAGCAAAGGAACGGAGCGAATTACTGCCAGTGGTAAATGGCTCATCATTCATGAATATGGAAACAACACGTTCCGGGTTTATCCAATTACAACGGCTGGTATTGGTGATCCGGTGCTGACGGCCATTGGCTCTGACCACAATTTTAGTAACCTGGCCAATGGTGAGGGTTACATGAAACTCGGCCCAAAAAACAATCTGGCCGTGGCCTTGTCAACTCCCGGCACCAGTAATTTGGTTGAACTCTTTCACTTGAACGACACCACCGGGAAACTTACCAACTACAGGAAGATTGATTTGAAACAATCAACCGGCCAGGTATATGGTGTCGAATTTTCGCCGGGGGGTAATAAATTATTTGCCACCGTAAAAGGAAACCCTACACCTTCCCAGGTATTTGAATATTTTATCGATTCCATTGGTCATGTTTATTTCAAGCAACGTGTTCAACAACCCTTGGAGCTGGGCGCTATTCAGATGGGGCCGGACGGACAGATTTACATGGCCATCAACGGAAGTAATGTATTGGCCACAATTCTGGCCACGGATGACACTACTCGCTTATCATCTTTTAATTTCAATGGTTTTGCCCTGGCGGGAGGTACCAACAGCAGGCTGGGGTTGCCAAATTTTATTCAACAAATCTCCAATGCAACCGGTGGCCCTTCCATTGCTGTCGCTGGTGTCTGCCTGGGAAGTCCAACGAAATTTGTTGGCACAGCCACCGATGCGATTGATAAGTTCTCCTGGTTTTTTGGCGACGGCGGAAGCGACACCATGGCATCACCTCAACACACCTTTGCAACGGCCGGCACCTACAACGTCTCCATGCGACTCACCAACCGATGCGGACTAGACACCACACTGCTTAAACCAACGACCATTTTTGCACCACCGCCTAAGCCAACAAATCCCGGGGCAACCGCACTTTGCAACGGACCTGTGACATTGGATGCCAACACAGGAAATCTTCCAGGCCTCACCTATTTGTGGTCGGATGGACAGAAAACAAAGACCGTTGTTATTTCCCAGCAAGCCATTATTTCTGTGACCAACACCGACGTAAATGGATGCACCTCCAAACAACAAACGCTGGTAGCGGACAATCAACCGCAAGTGGACCTTGGGCCCGATCAAACCTTGTGTCAAAATTCATTTACCACTGCACTCAATGCACAAAATCCGGGGGCCAACTATACGTGGACTGTGAACGGAGGCAGCACCACAAGCGCACAGAGCCGCCAATTGGATGTAACACTTCCGGGAGTCTTTACTTATAAAGTGGTAGTGACGGATCCCATTACAACATGTACCGTTACTGACCAGGCAATTTTCACAGTCATTGCATCACCATCGTTTACACTTTCCGGCACGAATCCTACTGGGTGTGGCTTGGCCAATGGAACCTTGATCTTGACTCTCCAGACAACAACTCCGCCTACTGGACCCTATTCTTATTTTATGACTGGACCGGGTTTTAATCAACAGGCAGTGGACCAGGCGGCACCGAAGACAATCAATTTCCCTGGATTGGGGGCGGGAATTTATTCCGGCGTCCTTAATGATCAGATTTCAGGCTGCACAATTTCGCAGTCCTTTGGATTGACGGATGCGCCGTTTACAGCTTCCGCGGCAGCGCTTGCACCCAACTGTGACCCTGTTACCATTCGTGTTACAACCACTGCCAGTGTGCTACCCTTGCAATACATGGTAACACCGAGTGGTCCCGGAACAACCATACCCGCTACGTCTGCACCAACGGCTACGTTCAACACGTTACCGGTAACCGCCGGAACGTACACGATTCAAATCACCAGTGGCGGATGTATTTTCATACTGAATAATTTTGTTGTCAACCCGAATCCACCGGTGAGCGTCACCGTGACGCCAAACGTTTGTGCAACACCTCCAACCATCACAGCAGGAGGCGCCACTACTTATATCTGGACACCGGATCCAAGCATTGTAAGTGGCGCTAATTCTCCCACCATTACGGTATCAGGCAAGGGCTCCTTTACCTATACGGTCAAGGGTTCATCGGCAGGCGCCTGTGACAATACGCAGACAGTCACCGTTGAGCTCGACAACGCCGTACCGGATTTTACCCAAAGTGATCCTTGTCAGAATAATGTAATCCTCAGCGCCACGCCTACGGGAAACTATACCTATCGCTGGTACAAGGCAACTGTATTTCAACCAGGTTTGTTAGGCCAGCAGATTGCATTGGGGTTGTCAGAAAATGGTGCTTCGTATCAGGTTGAAGCAGTCAACTCACTCAATGGGTGCGCCTACCGGAGCAGTCCGAAGACTGTGCAGGTTCAGGGATTTGTCGATGCAGCGCTGTCTGCCTCACCTGCCTGTGATGACAATAAACCTTTTACCCTGATGTCCACGACAACGGCGGCAGGGGTTACGTATGCATGGTTTAAAGACAATGTGTCGATCAGCGGCGCAACAACGGCTACACTCAGTCAAACAGATGCCGGAACGTATAAAGTAGAGATCACAAAGCCCGGCTGTAAAGCCACCGCACAGCTGACGATCCTCAAGGCGCCATTGCCTGTTGGTAAACTTCCTAACCGTGAAATCATTTGCAATGATCCAGAAAATAAAGATCCTAAAACCAACAATGTTGATCTTGATCCGGGAAATTTTACAAAATACAACTGGTTCAAGAATGAGCTAAGTATCAACTACACCCAGCGTGTGTACAATGCCACCAGCCAGGGAAAATACCGCGTGGATCTCACTAACTCATTTGGATGTGTAGCGCCGGATGAGACGGAAGTCAGGAACGAATGTATTCCCAAAATTGAGGTACCGAATGCGTTCCGGCCAAGTTCGTCGATCACCGAAAACAAAGAGTTTTATATTTTCTCATTCTTCATAACCGAGAATTTCCAGGTCTTCCTGTATAACCGTTGGGGAGAATTGGTCTACTCTTCCAATGACCGGAATTTCAAATGGAATGGTGGCTTTAATAATAGTCTGAGTCAACCGTTGCCAGGGGGCTCGTATGCCTATGTGATCAGGTATGTGAGTGCCTTCCATCCGGAACGCGGAGTGCTGGAGAAGCGGGGAGGTGTAGCTTTGCTTCGGTGATCAATTGCCACGGGTTTAAACCCGTGGCAATTCCAATGCTTGAAGTTTTTCTTCAAAAAATAATCCTTAAAAACTCTTAAATGAAAAAATTCACACTCCTCTTCTTCATTGTAGTCCTGGTTACCCTAACCACACAGGCACAGATCATCAAAACTTCTTTGACATTAACTGTGCGCGATGAACTAGGGAATACCGTTGAAGGAGCCACCGTAAAGATCTTTGAAAAGGAAGCTGATTATACAGCCGAGAAAAATGCTGCAGCCGAAGGCATGACCGATGCCAAAGGAATCGTGAAATTCAAAAACCTGAAAGCAATTGCCTATTACATATTGGCCCGCAAAGATGACAAGGACAATGCAGGAGGGGGTGAACAGACCGGTAAACTGGAAGAGAAGCGATTCAACAAAGCAACCGTCGTGATTCAATGATGACTATGGAGGGGTCGCTGGCGGAACGAATCCGACACTATTCAACTTCTTATCCTGACGAAGTATCCTTCGTACGTAAATTTCTTCAACTCCTCACCCACCCCGATGCTTTTCAGCGAACGCACCTGCCGGGTCATATCACCGGCTCTGCATTTATTGTATCGGAAGATCTCACACAAACGCTTTTGGTGCATCACGCCAAGCTCAACAAATGGCTTCAACCCGGAGGTCATGCCGATGGCGATATGGACATAGCACGGGTAGCACTGCGCGAGGCGAACGAAGAAACGGGCTTGCTCAACCTGACCCTGGTCACTACGGAGATATTTGACATTGACATTCATCCCATTCCTGCCAGAAAAGATTTCCCGTTACACGATCATTACGATATCCGTTATTTGGTGAAAGCTTCTACCCACGAGACAATTCTAGTGAGTGAAGAATCACATGATGTAAAGTGGGTGCCGTTGAAGGAGCTTGAGCAATACAACGCAGAGCGGTCGGTTCTGCGAATGAGGGACAAGGTGCGGGGAATGACCAATTTGAAATGACGAATGACGAATTTTAATTGCAAATAAATTCCTTCTCAACCAACAACGAATCATTCGTAATTTGGTCATTCGTAACTTCAACCTATGGCTACCATCGGGCAAGACATTCAGCAAGCAAAACAACTGTTAACGAAAGGTGAGTTGGTCGCTATTCCAACGGAAACGGTTTATGGCCTTGCCGGGAATGCACTTGATCCCGCGGCTGTTGCCAAAATATTTCAGGTGAAAGATCGTCCTTCCTTTGACCCGTTGATTGTTCATGTTTCATCGCTCAAAGCGGCCCAGCCCTTTGTTTTGAAAATTCCCAAACAAGCTGAGCAGCTCGTTCATCGTTTTTGGCCCGGACCCATTACACTCTTGCTCGCTAAAAAAGAAATTATACCCGATCTGGTTACAGCGGGACTCGACCGCGTTGGTATTCGTTGTCCGGATCATCCGTTGACACAAGCGTTATTGGAACAAATTCCTTTTCCACTGGCTGCGCCCAGCGCGAATCCGTTTGGTTATGTAAGTCCAACCTCCGCGGAGCACGTGCAAGACCAACTCGGAGGAAAAATTTCCTACATACTCGACGGCGGCCGATGCCGGATAGGGATTGAATCAACGATCGTGGGGTGGGAGGACCAGCAGCCGGTCATTTACAGATTGGGTGGAGTAACCCTCGAGCAAATTGAATCCGTCATCGGAAAAGTCAAGGTGCGGTCTCATTCCACTTCGCAACCCCAGGCAAGAT